>NZ_JBFUCB010000280.1:0-7439 GCF_056405435.1 Rhizobacter sp. P1_G5
GGCCCAGCCGAGCCAGCCGAGCACGCGCGCGTGGCCCGCGAGCAGCACGACGATGCCGCCGCCGGCGAGGAACGGGCCGAAGGGCACGTAGCGCCCCTCGCGCAGCGAACTCATCGCCTTCATGCCGATGCCGACCACCGCGCCGATCACCGAGGCACCCAGCACGATCGGCAACACCATCTGCCAGCCCAGCCAGGCGCCCAGCGCCGCGAGCAGCTTGAAGTCACCGAAGCCCATGCCCTCCTTGCCGGTGGTCAGCTTGAAGAGCCAGTAGACGGACCACAGCGACAGGTAGCCGGCGACCGCACCCCACAGCGCCTGCGGCAGCGGGATCGTCCAGCCGAGCGCGCTGGCCACCAGGCCGGCCCACAGCAGCGGCAGCGTCAGGTTGTCGGGCAGCAGCGTGGTGTCCCAATCGATGCCGGCCAGCGCGATCAGCACCGCCACCATGCCGCACCACAGCACGGCGACCGGCTGCGCGCCGAAGCGCCATCCGATGGCGGCGAACAGCACGCCGGTCAGGATCTCGACGAACGGGTAGCGCGCCGAGATGCGCGTCTTGCAGGCCGAACAGCGCCCGCGCAGCCACAACCAGCTCAGCACGGGAATGTTCTCGTACCAGGTGATCATGTGGCCGCACGACGGGCAGCGCGAGCGCGGCTTCGACAGCGTGATCGGCTCGGGGACGTCGATCTTGACGCCGAGCATCTCGGCGCTTTCGATCTTCCAGCCACGCTCCAGTGCCATCGGCAGGCGATGGATCACGACGTTCAGGAAGCTGCCGATGCACAGGCCGAAGACGGCCAGTGCAGCGGGGGTCAGGAAGATTTCAAGCAGGTCCTTGTCCATCTGGGCCGGTCACACCACCTGGCCGATCTTGAAGATGGGCAGGTACATCGACACGACGATGCCGCCGATCAGGACGCCCAGGATCACGATGATGAACGGTTCCATCAGGCTCGACAGGCCCTTCACGGCCTCGTCGACCTCGTCCTCGTAGAACTCGGCCGACTTGCCGAGCATGCCGTCGAGCGAGCCGGATTCTTCACCGATGGCGCACATCTGCAGCACCATCGTCGGGAAGATGCCGGTGGTCGACATCGAGGTCGTCAGGCTGGCGCCGGTCGACACGTCCTTCTGGATCTGTTCGGTGGCTTCCTTGAAGACGGCATTGCCGGAGGCGCCACCGACCGAGTCGAGCGCTTCGACGAGCGGCACGCCGGCGGCGAACATGGTCGACAGCGTGCGGGTCCAGCGGGCGACCGCCGACTTGTAGACCAGGTCACCGAACACCGGAACCTTCAGCAGCAGCCGGTCCATCGCTTTCTGCATCTTCTCGGAGCGCTTCCAGGACTCCAGGAAGAAGTAGGTGCCGCCGCCCAGGAAACCGAAGATCGCCCACCAGTAGCTGACGAAGAACTTCGACAGCGCGATCACCACCAGCGTGGGTGCGGGGAGGTCGGCGCCGAACGACTTGAACACTTCCTCGAAGGCCGGGATCACGAAGATCATGATGACCGCGATGACGACGAAGGCGACGACCAGCACGGCCACCGGGTACATCAGCGCCGACTTGATCTTGTTCTTGATGGCCATCGTCTTTTCTTGATAGATGGCCAGTCGATCAAGCAGTGCTTCCAGGATACCGCCGGCTTCACCGGCCTCCACCAGGTTGCAGTACAGCGCGTCGAAATACAAAGGGTGCTTGCGGAAAGCCGACGACAGGCTGGTACCCGTCTCGACGTCGGTGCGGATGTCGGTCAGCAGCTTGGTCAGGCGGGGATTGGCGCTGCCGCGCGCGACGATGTCGAAGGCCTGCAGCAGCGGCACGCCGGCGCGCATCATCGTCGCCAGCTGGCGCGTGAAGATCGCGATGTCCTTCTGCTTGATCGAGCGGCCGCCGCCCATGCGGCGCTTCTTGACCTTGTTGACCAGGATCCCCTGGCGGCGCAGGCTGGCGCTGACCACGGCTTCGCCGCCCGCGCGCATCTCGCCTCGAACGATCTTGCCGTTCTTGTCCTTGCCTTCCCACTCGAAGACGAATTCCCGGATGTTGCTTTTCGCCGCAGTTGCAGTTGCCATGGTGCCTGCGAGAACACTCAGGTCCTCGTCCCGTTGAATAGTTGTTCGACACGTGCCGCGAACGGCACGGATTGCATCAGTCGTTGGTAGCGGAGATGACCTCTTCCAGCGTCGTGAACCCGGCCCGGACCTTGACCAGGCCAGATTGCCGCAGGCTGCGGACGCCTTCCTTGGTGGCCTGGTCCGCGATGTCCATCGCCGTTCCTTCGGCCAGGATGATGCGCTGAATGTCTTCGCTGATGGGCATCACTTGGTAAATGCCGACACGACCTTTGTAGCCGTTGCTGCAGGCGGAACATCCGACGGCCCGGTACGGCTTCCAGGTGCCGTCGATGTCCTTTTCGGTGAAACCGGCCTTCAGCATCGCTTCACGCGGGTAGTCGGCGGGCGCCTTGCACACCTCGCACAGGCGTCGTGCAAGTCGCTGCGCGGTGATCAGCAACACGCTGGATGCGATGTTGAACGGCGCCACGCCCATGTTCAGCAGGCGGGTCAGGGTGGTCGGTGCGTCGTTCGTGTGCAGCGTCGACATCACCATGTGGCCCGTCTGCGCCGCCTTGATCGCGATGTCGGCAGTCTCCAGGTCGCGGATCTCGCCGACCATGATCACGTCCGGATCCTGGCGCAGGAACGACTTCAAAGCCGCCGAGAAGGTGAGCCCGGCCTTGTCGTTGACGTTGACCTGGTTGATGCCGGGGAGGTTGATTTCCGCGGGGTCCTCGACGGTCGAGATGTTGACGCCCGGCTGGTTCAGGATGTTCAGGCAGGTGTAGAGCGACACGGTCTTGCCGCTGCCGGTCGGGCCGGTCACGAGGACCATCCCATAGGGGCGGCTGATGCACTTCAGCAGGCGGTCCTTCTCGATCTTCTCGTAGCCGAGGGCCTCGATGCCGAGCTTGGCGCTGGACGGATCGAGAATCCGGATCACGATCTTCTCGCCGAACAGCGTGGGCAAGGTGCTGACCCGGAAGTCRATCGCCTTGTTGCCGAACTTCAGCTTCATCCGGCCGTCTTGCGGGACGCGCTTCTCGGAGATGTCGAGCCGCGAGATCACCTTGATGCGCGACGCGAGCTTTTCCTTGATCGCGATCGGCGGCTGCGTGATTTCACGCAACTCGCCGTCGACGCGGAAACGCACGCGGTAGTGGTATTCGTAGGGCTCGAAGTGCAGGTCGGAGGCGCGGGCGTTGATCGCGTCGATCAGCATCTTCTGCAGGAAGCGCACGACCGGGGCGTCCTCGACGTCGGTCGTGACCTCCTGGCTTTCCGGGGCAGCCGTGGTGTCTTCGTCGGTGACGTCGAACTCGAACTCGCCGCCGACGATGTTCTCGAGCGACTCGGTCGCGCTGGCGCCGCTGCTCTCGAGGATCTTCGCCAGCTTGTCGTGCTCGACGATGATCCATTCCGGCGACAGCTGCGTCGCGAACTTGATGCGTTCAGCGGCTTCCTGGTCGGTCGGGTCGGCGCCGCCGATGAACAGGCGATTGCCGCGCTTGCCCAGCACCAGCACCTGGTACTGAACGGTCAACTTGGCGTCGATGACGTTCTTCGGCAGCTTCTGGGGGTCGACCGCATTCAGGTCGAGCAACGGCAGCGCGAGTGCCGTGGCCAGGGTGTGTGCCAGATCGGAAGGAGAGACTGCACCGGCGGCGATGACAGATGCAACGAAGCTGGCTTTCTTGTCCTTCGAGGACTTGACCAGATCTTCAGCGGTCTTCGCATTCAGCTTGCCTGCATGCACCAGGACCCGGGCAACGCCGGAGAGTGCAGATTGGGGGGCTTCGGCAAGAGTGTCCACAGGCAGGTTTCGTGCAAAAAAACAAGTCGACGATCGAACGATGATCGCCGATTCAAGTGGCACTGTAAACCGAAGCCGGCCCGGGAGCGGTCAAGAAGTCACGCCAAGCAGCCTGATCGCGTGCAACAGATTGCGTCAGGGTGACTGCGACTGAGGGCCGGGCTGATGAACAACGACAGCGAGGACTGCCGGAAAACTGGTCGGGGTGAGAGGATTCGAACCTCCGGCCTCTACGTCCCGAACGTAGCGCTCTACCAGGCTAAGCTACACCCCGATCTTCGGTGCGAACCCGCGAGCATCGCGAGGCACCTGATGACAAACAAGCCGCAGTGTTCTGATTCGGGGGTCTCAGAACGACCTGTCTATCGATCGAAAACACAATTCTAGCAGAGCTTCGCGGTGTTTCGAGTCGGGCAGCGACAAGAGACTCGTGCGTGCCTTGTCAGCCTCGTCGCGCGCGGCTTGCCGCGTGGCGTCCAGCGCACCGGTGAGGCGGACGATTTCGACGATTTCCGCCAGGCGATCCACCTCGCCGTGCTCGATCGCATGGCGCACCACGGCGCGTTGCTCCGTGCTGCCGCGTTCCATCGCCAGCAGCAGCGGCAGCGTCGGCTTTCCTTCGCGCAGATCGTCGCCGACGTTCTTGCCCAGCTGCTCGGTCGCGCCCTCATAGTCGAGCAGATCGTCAACCAGCTGGAAGGCCGTCCCGAGCGCTCGACCGTAGCTCGCGCAGGCCTCTTCGAGGTGCGGCGGCGCATCTGACAGCACTGCACCGAGCCTCGCGCTGGCCTCGAACAGCTTGGCCGTCTTGAACCGGATGACCCTCAGGTAGTCGTCGACCGCGATGTCCGGGTCGTGCATGTTCATCAATTGCAGCACCTCGCCCTCGGCGATCACGTTCGTCGCGTCGGCCAGGACTTCGAGCACCCGCATGCGGTTGACCGACACCATCATCTGGAAGGCGCGCGAATAGAGGAAGTCGCCGACGAGCACGCTGGCAGCGTTGCCGAACAACGCATTGGCGGTTGTCCGGCCGCGGCGAAGCTCCGATTCATCGACGACATCGTCGTGCAGCAGCGTTGCCGTGTGGATGAACTCGACGATCGCGGCCAGCTCAAACCGCTCCGGCCCCCGAAAGCCCAGCGCGTTGGCAAACAGCAACACCAGCATCGGGCGAATGCGCTTCCCACCGGCGCTGATGATGTAGTTGGAAATCTGGTTGATCAGCGCGACGTCGGAGGACAGGCGTTGCCGGATCACCTGATCGACCTCGCTCATTTCCGGTGCCATGAGTTGCGCCATGTCGGGCGCGGGACTGGTGGGATGCGTGGTGGAGGTCTGCACGGAAGGCTCGGGTGGTTGCGCGAAATTATAGGAAGCAGGCGCGCGCGATCGATTCGTGCAGGATTGCCCGCTCGGTGAATGCCTCGTCGCTGGCGTCGGGCTTTCCCAGGCTTGGCTGCGCGTGATAGACTCACGGGCTCTGCATTTCCTGCAGGGTTCGCCCATGGGTGCCGTCCATCGAGTAGATCGAGAGCCGAGGCCCTGGCGGAATTCATCGAAAGGGCTGATATGTACGCGGTCATAAAAACCGGTGGCAAACAATACAAGGTTGCTGCAGGCGAAAAGATCAAGATAGAACAGATTGCTGCGGATGTTGGCCAAGAGATCACGATCGACCAGGTGCTCGCTGTCGGAAACGGCGCGGATCTGAAAGTCGGGACTCCCTTGGTTGCGGGCGCAAGCGTGAAGGCCACCGTGGTGGCGCAGGGCAGGCACGACAAGGTGCGCATCTTCAAGATGCGTCGTCGCAAGCACTACCAGAAGCGGCAAGGTCACCGCCAGAACTTCACCGAGATCGAGATCAGCGCGGTCGCCGCCTGATCGGCTGTCCCAAGCTTCCAGGAGTTAAACCATGGCACAGAAAAAGGGCGGCGGTTCCACACGGAACGGCCGCGATTCCCAACCGAAGATGCTCGGCGTCAAGGCCTTTGGCGGCCAACAGATTCCGGCCGGTTCGATCATCGTCCGCCAGCGCGGCACGAAGTTCCATGCCGGTCAGAACGTCGGCATCGGCAAGGACCACACGCTGTTCGCRCTGGTCGATGGTGAAGTCAGCTTCGCCATCAAGGGCCCGCGCAACCGCCAGACGGTCAGCGTCAAGACGGCAGCGTGAGCTGCGGCTGCCTCGCGCAGCCGGCGTTGATCCCGAGCCCCGGTCACCCGGGGCTTTTGTTTTTTCCGGTCGCCGGACGACCGGTGGCCTACCATGCAGCCTCTGGCGGCGCGGTGGCCTGTGGGCGAGATCATGAAATTCGTAGACGAAGCGACCATCGATGTGGCGGCAGGCAATGGCGGCAATGGCTGCATGAGCTTTCGCCGCGAGAAGTTCATTCCGTTCGGTGGACCGAACGGGGGTGATGGCGGGCGCGGCGGCAGCGTCTTCGCCGTCGGCGATCGCAACCTGAACACGCTGATCGATTTCCGCTACGCACGCCGGCACGAGGCCCGCAGCGGCGAGAACGGTCGCGGGTCCGACCAGTACGGCGCCGCTGCCGAAGACATCGTGCTGCGCATGCCGATGGGCACGATCATCAGCGACACCGAAAGCGGCCAGGTGCTGGCCGAGTTGCTGGTGCCGGACGAGAAGGTGTTGCTGGTCAAGGGCGGCGACGGCGGCTTCGGCAACCTGCACTTCAAGACCAGCACCAACCGCGCACCGCGCCAGAAGACGCCCGGCTGGCCCGGCGAGCAGAAGAAGCTGAAGCTCGAACTGCGCGTGCTGGCCGACGTCGGCCTGCTCGGCATGCCGAACGCCGGCAAGTCGACGCTGATCGCCGCGATCTCGAATGCCAAACCGAAGATCGCCGACTACCCGTTCACGACGCTGCACCCGAACCTGGGTGTGGTTCGCGTGGCGCCGGAGCAGAGCTTCGTCGTGGCCGACATCCCCGGCCTGATCGAGGGCGCGGCCGAAGGTGCCGGCCTCGGCCACTACTTCCTGCGCCACCTGCAGCGCACCCACCTGCTGCTGCACCTGGTCGACATGGCGCCGTTCGACGAGGCGGTCGACCCGGTCGCGCAGGCGAAGGCCATCGTCACCGAGCTGAAGAAATACGACCAGTCGCTGCATGACAAGGCGCGCTGGCTCGTCCTCAACAAGCTCGACATGGTGCCGCTCGAAGAGCGCGAGAAGCGCGTGAAGGATTTCGTCAAGCGCTTCAAGTGGAAGGGCCCGGTGTTCCAGATTTCCGCGTTGACGCGTGAAGGTTGCGAGCACCTGGTGCATGCGATCTACAAGCATGTGGCGGCCCTGAAGAACGTCGTGCCGGACGATCCCGATCCCCGCTTCGACGCGCCCGTGCAAGACCAGGGGTCCCCTGCTGCCGCCCACGAGTGACGACCATGAGTGACGCGCTGAAGAACGCCCGCCGCATCGTCGTCAAGGTCGGCTCCAGCCTCGTGACCAACGAAGGCCGGGGCGTCGATGCCGAAGCGGTCGGTAACTGGTGCCGGCAGATGGCGCACATCGCGGGCCAGGGGCGCGAGATCGTGATGG
>NZ_JBFUCB010000281.1:0-7437 GCF_056405435.1 Rhizobacter sp. P1_G5
CCAATAAGGAGGGGGCGCCGGAGCTGGCTGGTTTCATGGCCCGCGTGCGCCAGCACGCTTCGTGAACTGACTGTCGCCCACTGTTTGACCACAACGAACGAAGTGAGTGGCGGGAGTTTGGGCGACGGGCCATGAAACCAGTCAGCGCAGGGGAGTCTTCGCCCCCCCGGGGGCGAAGACCGGCGCGACGGCGAGCCCCAGACTCCCCGCTCGCGCCTTCCGCGTCGATACGCGAACGAACGAACGAACTACAAAGACGCCCTCCGCAAATCCAGCGTGAACGGGAAGTTCGGGTTGCGCTCGTCCTTCGGCAGCACCATCACCCCCGGCGTGTGGCCGACGCGGAAGAAGCGCGCCAGCCGCCGCGCCTCGGCCTCGTACGCATTGACCGGCGCGGTGTCGTAGTTGCGCCCGCCCGGGTGCGCCACGTGGTACTGGCAGCCGCCCAGCGAGCGGCTCATCCAGCTGTCGACCAGGTCGATCGTCAGCGGCGCATGCACAGGAATGCTCGGGTGCAGCGCCGACGGCGGGTTCCAGGCCCGGTAGCGCACCGCACCGACGAACTCGCCGACCTTGCCGGTCGGCTGCATCGGGATCGCGCGGCCGTTGCAGGTCAGCACATGGCGGTCGCCGACCAGCCCGGTGGCCCGCACCTGCAAGCGCTCGACCGACGAATCGACGAAGCGCACCGTGCCGCCCGGCGCGCCCTCCTCGCCCATCACATGCCACGGCTCCAGCGCCAGCCGCAGCTCCACCTCGGTGCCCATCGCATTGAAATCGCCCAGCCGCGGGAAACGGAAGTTCAGGTGCGGCGCGAACCACTCCGGCTTGAACGCATAGCCGAACTGGTTCAGCTCCTCGAGCACGTCGCACAGGTCCTGCCAGATGAAATGCGGCAGCATGAAGCGGTCGTGCAGCTCGGTGCCCCAGCGCTTCAGGCGCGGCGGCTGGTACGGGCGCTGCCAGAAGCGCGACACCAGCGCGCGCATCAGCAACTGCTGCGTCAGGCTCATGCGCGCATGCGGCGGCATCTCGAACGCACGCATCTCCAGCAGCCCGAGCCGGCCGGTCGGGCCGTCGGGCGAGTACAGCTTGTCGATGCAGAACTCGGCGCGGTGCGTGTTGCCGGTCACGTCGATCAGCAGGTTGCGCATCAGCCGGTCGACCAGCCACGGCGGCGTGTAGCCGCTGCCTTGCGCCGCGATTCGTTGCAGCTCGGCGAACGCGATCTCGATCTCGTAGACCGAATCGTTGCGTGCCTCGTCGACACGYGGCGCCTGGCTGGTCGGGCCGATGAACAGCCCCGAGAACAGGTAGCTCAGCGCCGGGTGGTTGTGCCAGTAGCCGACCATGCTGGCCAGCAGGTCGGGCCGGCGCAGGAACGGCGAATCGGCCACGGTGGCGCCGCCCAGCACGAAGTGGTTGCCGCCGCCGGTGCCGGTGTGCCGGCCGTCCACCATGAACTTCTCGGTCGACAGCCGCGTCTCGTGCGCCGCCTGGTACAGGTGCGTGGTCTGCTCGACCAGCTCGCCCCAGCTGTGCGCCGGGTGGATGTTGACCTCGATCACGCCGGGGTCGGGCGTGACGCGCAGCGTCGACAGGCGCGGGTCCTTCGGCGGCTCGTAGCCTTCGAGGATCACCGGCAGCTTCATCTCGAGCGCGGTGTCCTCGACCGCGGCGACCAGCTCCAGGTAATCCTCCAGCGCGGTCGCCGGCGGCATGAAGACGTAGAGCCGCCCGCCGCGCGGCTCGGCGCTGATCGCGGTGCGGGTGACCCAGCTGGCCGATTCGTTCGCGGCGGGGACGCGCGCCGGAACCTCGGGCACCGCGCTGCGCGCGGTCGAGGCCCCCAGGCCGAGCGCGGCCCGCGAGCGGCCGGCAAAGCCGCCGGCGCCCGTCTCGCTGCGCTCCCACGCCGGCGTGGCGCCACCGGCAGCGTCGCTCCCACCCTGCGCATGGCGCAGCCGGCGGTACGGCGGCAGCGGCGCGAACGGCTGCGATTGATCTGGCGGATGCACCCATGGCAGGTCGGCGTCCCTGGCCCAGGGCTGCGAATCGAGCGGCAGCCGGTAGCCCATCGCCGAATCGCCCGGGATCAGGTAGCAGCGCTCGGCGCGCAGGAACCACGGGCCGGTCTGCCAGCGCGGGCCGTTCTTCGCCGGGTTGCGGGCGATCGGGAAGACATGCCCGACCACCTTGTCGAGGCCCTGGGTGAACACCTTGCGCAGGCGCTCACGCTCCAGCGCATCGGAGAGCTTCGCATCGAACGGGTCGACGTTGGCCGGCAGCTTGCGCTCGCGCCACAGGTAGTACCAGACGTCCTCATAGGCCGGGAACACATGCTTGCCGTCCAGCCCGAGGCGCTGCGCGACGCCCTCGAGGAACTTCTGCGCCTGCACGTCGGTGACGCCGTAGTCCTTGTGTTCGTCGGCGAACAGCTCGGGGTGCGTCCACACCGGTTCGCGGTCCTTGCGCCAGAACAGGTTCAGCGACCAGCGCGGCAGCTGCTCGCCCGGGTACCACTTGCCCTGGCCGTAGTGCAGCAGCCCGCCGTCGCCGTACTTGCGGCGCAGCCTGTCCATCAGGTCGGCGCTCAGCAGCCGCTTGGTCGGCCCCATCGCGTCGGTGTTCCATTCGGCGCCGTCGCGGTCGTCCACCGAGACGAAGGTCGGCTCGCCGCCCTGCGTCAGCCGCACGTCGTGGCGGCGCAGGTCGTCGTCGACGCGGTGGCCCATCGCCTCGATCTCGCCCCACTGCGCATCGCTGTACGGCAGYGTCACGCGCGGCGCCTCCCAGATGCGCGTGACCTTCATCGTGTGCTCGAACTCGGTCTCGCACTCGTCCAGCGCGCCGCTCACCGGCGCGGCCGACGACGGTTCCGGCGAGCACGCGAGCGGGATGTGGCCCTCGCCGGCCAGCAGGCCCGACGTCGGGTCCAGGCCGATCCAGCCGGCGCCCGGCAGGTAGACCTCGCACCAGGCATGCAGGTCGGTGAAGTCGACCTCGGTGCCGCTCGGGCCGTCGAGCGATTTCACGTCGCTCTTCAGCTGGATCAGGTAGCCCGACACGAAGCGCGACGCGAAGCCCAGGTGGCGCAGGATCTGCACCAGCAGCCAGCCGGAGTCGCGGCACGAGCCGCTCGCATTGACCAGCGTCTGCTCCGGCGTCTGCACACCCGGCTCCATGCGGATCAGGTAGCCGATGTCCTTCTGCAGCCGCTGGTTCAGCGCGACCAGGAAGTTGGTGGTCTGCATCTTCTCGCGCGAGATGCTGGCCAGGTACTTCTCGAAGGCCGGCGTCAGCGGCGCCTTGTGGCGGTACGGCTCCAGCTCGGTCGCGAGCGACGCGTCGTACTCGAACGGGAAATGCTCGGCCGCCGGTTCGAGGAAGAAATCGAACGGGTTCAGCACCGACATCTCGACCACCAGGTCGACCTCGATGCGGAACGACGTGGTCTTGTCCGGGAACACCAGCCGGGCCAGGTAGTTCGACTGCGGATCCTGCTGCCAGTTGATGAAGTGCGTTGCCGGCTCGATGCGCATCGAGTAGCTCAGCACCCGGGTGCGCGAATGCGGCGCCGGCCGCAGCCGGATGGTCTGCGGGCCCAGGTTGATCGGCCGGTCGTACCGGTAGTGGGTCACGTGGTTGAGCGCGACATGGATGGACATTCAAGGCTCCTGGGCGGTGAGCACGGCGGTTTCGGGAAGGGTCTCGGGGACGTCGGGCAGGACGCCGATGTCCACGCTGACCCGCATCGTCTCGTCGCCGCCGCCTTCGCGCACGCCGCGGATCGGCGAGCAGGCGGCGTAGTCGGGGCCGACGGCCAGGCGCACGTGGCGCTCGTCCATCAGGCAGCGGTGCGTGATGTCGACGCTGAGCCAGCGCCTCGCGGCCCGGTCGACGCAGACGTCGACCCAGGCATGGCTTGCGAGGCTGGGCGCTTCGGGCGCGTGGAAATAGCCGCTGACATAGCGCGCCGGCACGCCGGCGGCGCGGCAGGCGGCGATGAAGACATGCGCCTGGTCCTGGCAGACGCCGGCACCGAGCGCGAGCGCCTCGGCGGCGCTGGTGCGGGTGGTGGTCCTGCCGCCCTCGTAGGCGATGCGGTCGGCCACGTCGAGGGCCAGCGCGAGCGCACGCGCTTCATCGGCCGGGCCGTCGAGGTGGCGGCGGCCGAGCGCGGCGAGCGCGCCGGTCGCCGTTGTCAGCGGCGTCGCGCGCAGGTAGAACTCCGGCGCGATGCAGGCATCGACCAGCGCAGGCGAGGCATGCGTGCGCACGACGCCCGAGGCCCGCACCACGCCGCGGTACGTGCGCTGGCGCAGGCTCCAGGTGTGGGCGAGGTTGCCGAAGCCATCGCGCTGCGCGAACAGCTGGCCGGGCGCGGACAGGTTCCAGTCGAGCACCGTCTGGTGCGCGCTCGCCTGGGGCGTGAGGCACAACGACTGCAGCGCGTACTGCAGCGGCGCGCTGTAGTCGTAGTGCGTGACGTGCCGGATATCGAGTTTCATCCTGTGCCGGTCATGCGGCAGTCATGCCGCAACAGGCACCAGGAAGTCCCGGCTGATGCCCACCCCCAGCGTGCCGACGCGTTCGAGGAACTGCGTGAGGAAGGCATGCAGCCCGGTGGCGAGGATCTCGTCGATGCGGCCGAAGCGCAGGTCGGCCTGCAGGCGGCCGGCGCGGCGCAGCGTGTCCGACGATTGCTCGTTGGCCACCTGGCGCAGGTTGTTGACGACCTCGTCCATGCAGGCCGCGAGCGAACGCGGCATGTCGGCGCGCAGGATCAGCAGCTCGGCCACCTTCTCGGGCTTGATCACGTTGCGGTAGGCCTTGCGGTAGACCTCGAAGCCGGACACCGAGCGCAGGATCGCCGACCAGTGGTAGAAGTCGTACTCCTGGTCCTTGCCGTTGTTGCCGTTGCCGTTGCTGCCCATCGAGCCGGTGCCGAAGAACTCGCTCTCGACCGCGTGGAACTTCACGTCGAGCATGCGGGCGGTGTTGTCGGCGCGCTCCAGGAAGCTGCCGATGCGCAGGAAGTGGAAGGCCTCGTCCTGCAGCATCGTACCCACCGTCACGCCGCGCGACAGGTGCGAGCGGAACTTGACCCATTCGAAGCCCTCGCCGGGATCCTTCTGGAAGGTCTTGTGGCGCAGCATGCGCTGGAACTCGAGCCAGGTCTGGTTCTGCGTCTCCCAGACCTCGGTGGTCAGCGTGCCGCGCACCGCGCGGGCGTTCTCGCGCGCGGCCATCAGGCAGCTGTAGATGCTCGACGGGTTGCGCTCGTCGCTCACCATGTAGTCCATCACCTTGCGGGCATCGATCTCGCCGTAGCGCGACGCGTAGTCGTGGCTCAGCTCGGAGATGCTCAGCAGCCCCTTCCAGCCGTTGGCCGCGGCATCGGCCGACTGCGGCAGCAGCGAGGTCTGGTAGTTGACGTCCAGCATGCGGGCGGTGTTCTCCGCGCGCTCCATGTAGCGGGCCATCCAGAAAAGATGATCGGCGGTTCTCGACAGCATGTTCTTGATCTCCCTTTGTCTCAGGCGTCCATGTCTTCAAGCTTCCAGCACCCAGGTGTCCTTGGTCCCGCCGCCCTGCGACGAGTTGACGACCAGCGACCCTTCCTTCAGCGCGACGCGCGTCAGCCCGCCCGGCACCATCTGCACCGTCTTGCCGCTCAGCACGAACGGGCGCAGGTCGATGTGGCGCGGCGCGATGCCGCTGTCGACGAAGGTCGGGCAGGTCGACAGGCTCAGCGTGGGCTGCGCGATGTAGCCGGCGGGGTTGGCCTCGAGGGCCTTGCGGAAATCGGCGATCTCGTCCTTGGTGGCGGCCGGCCCGACCAGCATGCCGTAGCCGCCGGCGCCGTGCACCTCCTTCACGACCAGCTCGCCGAGGTGCGCCAGCACGTATTTCAGGTCTTCCGCATCGCGGCACTGGTAGGTGGGCACGTTGTTCAGGATCGGCTTCTCGCCGAGGTAGAACTCGATCATCTTCGGCACGTACGGGTAGATCGACTTGTCGTCGGCCACGCCGGTGCCGATGGCATTCGACAGCGTCACGTTGCCGGCGCGGTAGACGCTGAGCAGCCCGGCGCAGCCGAGCGTCGAATCGGGGCGGAAGGCCAGCGGGTCGAGGAAGTCGTCGTCGACGCGGCGGTAGATCACATCGACCCGCTTCGGCCCCTGCGTCGTGCGCATGTAGACGAAGTTGTCCTTGACGAACAGGTCCTGGCCCTCGACCAGCTCGACGCCCATCTGCTGCGCCAGGAAGGCGTGCTCGAAGTACGCGCTGTTGTACATGCCGGGCGTCAGCACGACAACGGTCGGGTCGTTGACCGCGGCCGGCGCGACCGCGCGCAGGGTCTCGAGCAGCAGGTCGGGGTAGTGCGCGACCGGCGCGACGCGGTGCTGGCTGAACAGGTCGGGGAACAGCCGCATCATCATCTTGCGGTTCTCGAGCATGTAGCTCACGCCGCTGGGCACGCGCAGGTTGTCCTCGAGCACGTAGTACGAGCCGCTGCCGTCGGGGTTGGCGGCGCGCACGATGTCGATGCCGGAGATGTGCGAGTAGACGCCGCCGGGCACGTCGACGCCCATCATCTCGGGGCGGAACTGCGCATTCTTGAAGATCTGCTCGCCGGGGACGATGCCGGCCTTGATGATCTCCTGGCCGTGGTAGACGTCGTGGATGAAGCGGTTCAGCGCGGTCACGCGCTGGCGCAGGCCGGCTTCCATGCTGGCCCACTCGCCGGCCGGGATCACGCGCGGGATCAGGTCGAACGGGATCAGGCGCTCGGTGCCGGAACCGTCTTCGTCCTTCGCGCCGTACACCGCGAAGGTGATGCCGACGCGGCGGAAGATCATCTCGGCTTCTTCGCGGCGCGAACGCATCACGTCGCCCGGTTGCTCGGCCAGCCAGCGCTCGTACACCCGGTAGTGGTCGCGCACCGTGGTGCCCGTGGCCTGCATCTCGTCGAAGCTTGCTCTCATCGAATCGGTCTCCTCTCGGTCAGGGTAGCAAATTCCAGGCCATTGTCATCAAGCTGGCGCCACCCGATGGTGCCAGTAGCGGCGGGCGCGGTCACGCTCGCAAACGCCAGCAGCGGCCGGGCGGTCGCTGCGCCAGCGCCAGGCGCCGCACGCCGCGGTGGCGGCGACCAGCACGTCGCGCTCGTGCAGCCGGGCCAGCACCTCGGGCACCGGGTGGCCGAAGCGGTTGCGGTAGCCGGCCTGGATCAGCGCGACCTGCGGCTGCACCGCATCGAGGAAATCCGCACTCGACGAGGTACGGCTGCCGTGGTGCGCGACCAGCAGCAGCTCGCTGCGCAGGCCGGCGCCGACGCGCTCGACCAGCGCGCCCTCCTGCTCGCGCTCGATGTCGCCGGTGAGCAGCGCGCTGCGACCGCCGGCGCTGACGCGCAGCACGCACGAGACG
>NZ_JBFUCB010000282.1:0-7437 GCF_056405435.1 Rhizobacter sp. P1_G5
ATGTTAGGTCGAAGTCGCAGGCCGTGCAGCAGCGCTTCAATGCGGCCTCGGTGCTGACCGGGGGACGCGTCGTCGCCACGTATTGCAAGCGCGAGCTGCCCAACTACCAGGTGTTCGACGAACGCCGCTATTTCGCATCGGGCCGCGATGCCGGGCTCGAGCCGGTGGTGTTCGAGGTCGACGGCTTGCGCTTCGGGATCAACATCTGCGAGGACGCCTGGTTCGACGAGCCGGCGCAGCGGGCGAAGGCCGCCGGTGCCGACGTGCTGTGCGTGCTGAACGCGTCGCCGTTCCACCTCGGCAAGCTCGAGGAGCGCGAGGCGCGCATGGCGGCGCTGGTGCGCGCCACCGGCATGCCGCTGCTGTATTCGCACCTGAGCGGCGGGCAGGACGAGGTGGTGTTCGACGGCGCGTCGTTCGCGCTCGATGCGCAGGGCCGCGTCGCGGCACGTGCGCCGATGTTCGAGGAGGCGCTCACGCTGGTGGATTTCGAGGCCGGCCGGCCGACCGGCGCGATCGCGCCGGTGCCCACGCTGGAGGCACAGGCCTGGGCCGCGCTCGTCACCGGCGTGCGCGACTACGTCGGCAAGAACGGATTCCCGGGCGTGCTGATCGGGCTCAGCGGCGGCATCGATTCGGCGCTGGTGCTGGCGGTCGCCGTCGATGCGCTCGGTGCCGACAAGGTGCGCGCGGTGATGATGCCGTCGCCGTACACCGCCGACATCTCGTGGATCGACGCGCGCGACATGGCCGAGCGGCTGTCGGTGCGCTATGACGAGATCTCGATCGTGCCGATGTTCGAGGCGTTCCGCGCCAGCCTTGCCACCGAGTTCGCCGGCCGCGCCGAGGATGCGACCGAGGAGAACATCCAGGCGCGCGTGCGCGGCACGCTGCTGATGGCCTTGTCGAACAAGTTCGGCTCGATCGTGCTGACCACCGGCAACAAGAGCGAGATGGCGACCGGCTACTGCACGCTGTACGGCGACATGGCGGGCGGCTTCGCGGTGATCAAGGATGTCGCGAAGACGCTGGTCTACCGCCTCGCGAACTGGAAGAACGCACAGGGCCGCGAGGTGATTCCCCAGCGCATCATCACGCGGCCGCCGTCGGCCGAACTGCGCCCCGACCAGAAGGATCAGGACAGCCTGCCGCCCTACGAGGTGCTCGACGCGATCCTGCAGCGCTACATGGAAGACGACCAGGGCATCGAGCAGATCGTCGCGGCCGGCTTCGATGCGGCCGACGTCGAGCGGGTCACGCGGCTCATCAAGATCAACGAGTACAAGCGCCGCCAGTCGCCGGTGGGCATCCGCATCACCCATCGGGCGTTCGGGCGTGATTGGCGATACCCCATCACATCGAGGTTCCGCGCTTAAACTATGTCGATTCCATCCCTCCGGAGACCGACATGAAACAGATCACCGCGATCGTGAAGCCATTCAAGCTCGAGGAAGTCCGCGAAGCCTTGGCCGATGTCGGCGTGACCGGCCTGACGGTGACCGAGGTCAAGGGTTTCGGCCGCCAGAAGGGGCACACCGAGCTGTACCGGGGCGCCGAGTACGTCGTCGACTTCCTGCCGAAGGTGAAGGTGGAGGTCGTGGTCAAGGATGGCGATGTCGACCGCTGCATCGATGCGATCGTCAAGGCCGCCAAGACCGGCAAGATCGGCGACGGCAAGATCTTCGTGACGGCCGTCGAGCAGGTGGTGCGCATCCGCACCGGCGAGACGGACGAAGCGGCGGTCTGAACCCCCGCTGCACCAAGACAGGGCCCGCCGCGTGCGGGCCTTCTTCATGGCGGGGTCAGATCGCGGTGTAGTCGTCCGGCTGGTGCGCGCCGCCGGCCAGCGTGGCCAGGCGGTCCAGCAGCGTGGGCGCATCGTCCGACACCTGCAGCAGGTCCATCTGCGCCGTCGACAGGAAGCCGCGCTCCACCGTCTTGCCCAGGAAAGCCAGCAGGTCGTCGTAGTAGCCGGCCGTGTTGAGCAGGCCGATCGGCTGGTCGTGGTAGCCGAGCTGGCGCCAGGTCCAGACCTCGAACAGCTCCTCGAAGGTGCCGATGCCGCCCGGCAAGGCGAGGAAGGCGTCGGCGCGCTCGGCCATCATCTGCTTGCGTTGGTGCATCGTGTCGACCACGTGCAGCTCGGTCAGCCCGGCGTGGCCCAGCTCGCGCGACATCAGCGCATGCGGGATCACGCCGACCGCCGTGCCGCCGGCAGCCAGCGTTGCCTCGGCCACCACGCCCATCAGCCCGGCGCGGCCGCCGCCGTACACCAGGCGCCAGCCGCGCTCGCCGATCAGCGTGCCGACGCGGCGGGCCGCAGCCTCGTACGCGGGGTCGTTGCCGGTGCGCGATCCGCAGTAGACGCAGACCGAGAACGGTGTCGCGGGGGAGGTCGGGGTCGGGCTCATGGCATGAAGCGGTGCCACAGCGCGGCCAGCCAGATGCCGCCGCACAGCATCAGCGACAGGAACACGGCGGCGCTCGCCAGGTCCTTGGCGCGCTTGGAGAGGTCGTGCAGCTCGAACGACACCCGGTCGACCACCGCCTCGATGCCGGAATTCAGCAGCTCGACGATCAGCACCAGCAGCACCGATCCGGCCAGCAGCGCGGTCTCGATCCAGGTGCGGCCGAGCCACAGTGCGGCGGGCAGCAGGAAGACGGCGAGCCAGGTTTCCTGGCGGAAGGCGCTCTCGCCGTGGTAGGCCGTTTTCAGGCCTTCGATGGAGTAGCCGGTGGCGCGGATCACGCGTTCCAGACCGGTGCGTCCTTTGTAGGGATTCGTCATGGGCCGCGATTGTGCCCTGAGCCGATGACGGCCCGATGCGCGTCAGGCCGGGCGGGCCGGAGGAGGCGAGGGCGGTGCGTCGACCAGCCGGGTGCCACACAGCGCGTCGTGCCAGAACTGACGCTGCGGGTGCAGCAGCGCGAGCAGCGCATAGGCGGCGATGCCGACGCCGATCGCCGCGAACAGGTCCTTGCCGGCCCAGCCGTTCAGGCGCGCGAGGGCCCAGGCCGGCGCGATCCAGGCCCAGCTGGCGAGGTAGCGGGCCAGCGCCCGCCACGCTGTGAGCGGCGCACCGTCGGCCGTGACGACGCGGATGCGCCAGGTCTGCATCGGCAGCGTCTGGCCGCGGCGCGACCAGAACCAGGTGAAGTACAGGCCGTAGATGATGAAGGCGATGTAGCGCAGTTCCACGCCGTGCTCGCGGCCGCTGACGGCGACGAAGAGGGCGCCGATCGCGCCGGGGATCAGCCCGATGCCGAACAGGATCAGCGCTTCGTAGACGAAGCAGGCCATGCGGCGCTTCAGGCTGGGCGCGCGCAGCGGCGCGTCGGCCAGCGCCGGCGTTGAACTCATCGGTGGGGCTTGCCGCTGGCAGGCGCCGACGCGGGGACCGAGCGGGTCGCCGCGGCCTGCGGTCCGCGCTTGGGCAGCAGGGTGGCGCTGTCGACGAGCCCGGGTGCCGTCGCGATCTTCGGCAGGCCGGTTTGCTGGTGGGTCGGCGGGGTCGGGCGCTTGGAGATCAGGTTGGTCGTCGCGCCCGGCTGCGCCTGCGCGACGGTGGGGGCCACGGCCTTCGGGCGGGCGGCATAGGCGGTGTTCGGCACGATGCTCGACTTCGCGTCGGATGCGTTGCCGTCAGGTTCCTTGTTGCCCTTGGCCGGTGCGGGCTTGTGCTCGGCGCGTTCGGCCAGCTGCTTGCGCTGGTCGGGCGGCAGGGCCTTGTAGGCTTCCCACTGGGACTTGCGGTCCTGCGGCGCGACCTGCTGGGCTTCCTTGAAGTTCAGCCGGGCCTCGGCGCGCTCCTTCGGCGTCAGCTTGGCCCACTCGGCCATCCGCGACTGCACGCGTGCCTGCTCGGCCGGCGGCAGCGTGGCGAAGCGCTCCGAGATCTCGACCCACTTGCGGCGGCGTGGGGCATCGATGCCGGCCCAGTCCCGCTCCAGCGGGCGCAGCGCGTGCTGCTGCGCCGGCGTCAGCGTCGACCAGGCGGGGCCGCTTCCGTTTCCGGCGGGCGCTTGCTGCGACCACGCCAAGCCTGCGCAGGCCAGCAGCGCACCGGCCAGCAGCGGCACGAAGCGGCTGCGCAGCGCGGGTGCGGCATGGTCTTTGTCGAGGCGTCGAGTCACGAGCGCCCCGATCAATCGCGAGGGGTCTTCAGGAATTCCACGAAGCCGGGATCGCTGTAGGCGTCCGGCGGCACGTCGTCGGACAGCAAGCTGGCGTCGATTTCAGCTGCGGCCGAAATCTGCGAGCTGCTGTGCCAGCGCTGGATCAGGATCAGGCCGGCGGCCAGCACGACCAGCGGCAGCACCGAGGCGATCTTGACGCCCCAGCCGCCCAGCAGGGCAAGCGACGGGCCGGAACGGGAGACCGAGCCGGCCGTCTCGGCCACCAGCTTCGTGCGGGCACGCTCGAGCGCCTGCTCGCGCGCGAAGCGCAGGCGTTCGGAGATGTCGGGGGAGACGGCCTGGGATTGCTCGGTCAGGCGGGCGGACAGGCGAAGGGCGAAGCGGGTCTGGAGGGCGTCCAGTTCGGCGGCGGTGCGCGGTGCGGAATTTTGGCGGCTGTTCATAGTTGGATCCCCTTCGACTTGAGGGCGTTGGCCAGCGCATGCACGGCACGCGAGCAATGGGTCTTCACGCTTCCTTCCGAGCACCCCATCACGGCGGCCGTCTCGGCAACATCGAGTTCCTCCCAGTAACGCAGCAGAAAGGCTTCCCGTTGACGCGTCGGAAGCTGGGCCACCTGCGCTTCGATCGCCAGCAGGATCTGGGCCCGGGACACCGAATCGGCAGCGCTTTCAGTGGCGGTGGAGTCGTCCTGGACCGCCAGAGTTTCCAGCAAATCGAAATCCCCGTCGTCGCTGGCGGATTCGAACTCGGAAAAATTCCGCACGACGGCATTGCGCACCTTCTGGCGCCGGAACCAGTCCATCGTCGCATTCGACAGGATGCGCTGGAACACCAGCGGCAATTCCTCGGCAGGGCGGTCGAAGTATTTCTCGGCCAGCCGGATCATCGAATCCTGGACGATGTCGAGGGCCGCATCGTCATCCCGCACGGCGTACACCGCGCGCTTGAAGGCACGCTTCTCGACGCTCTTGAGGAAATCGGAGAGTTCTTTTTCAGATGCCAAGGGGGGTGCGCCTCGGGCCGGGCAGCCTGCCAAAACGGGGCGGATTATCTCACCGCTACCCGGCCGGGCGTCCCTTTCGCCGGAGATCGCTGCAAACCGGTGCCATAATCGCCCGTTGCACAACATTCGGTCTTGACTCAGCTGCCCGACCGCGGGCGTTGCAGTTTCTGGCCGCGCAGGTACCACACCCGCCTCACGAGGGCTGGGAAAGGTGCACCGATGGTTTTTCGTYAGAGAAATTCACAAAGGTTCAWCATGGACATGTCTGCCGCGGAAATCAAGCGTGCCGCTTCGGCACAACCGCACCCTTCCTCTCCCTCCGCCGAGCCGAACGGCTCCGAAATCCTCGTCCGCTGCCTCCAGGCCGAGAACGTCAAGTTCCTTTGGGGCTACCCTGGCGGCGCCGTCCTCTACATCTACGACGCGCTGTACAAGCAGGACACCATCGAGCACGTGCTGGTCCGCCATGAACAGGCGGCGGTCCATGCGGCCGACGGCTATGCCCGCGCCACCGGCAATGTCGGCGTCGCGCTGGTCACCTCGGGGCCGGGCGTCACGAATGCCATCACCGGCATCGCGCCCGCCTACATGGATTCGATTCCGATGGTGATCATCACCGGGCAGGTTCCGACGCCGGCGATCGGCCTCGATGCCTTCCAGGAATGCGACACCGTCGGCATCACCCGGCCGATCGTCAAGCACAACTTCCTCGTGAAGGACGTGCGCGACCTCGCGATGACGCTCAAGAAGGCGTTCCACATCGCCCGCACCGGCCGTCCCGGCCCGGTCGTGGTCGACATCCCGAAGGACGTGTCGCAGAAGACGACCCCGTTCCACTACCCGCAGAGCGTCGAGATGCGCTCGTACAACCCGGTCCGCAAGGGCCATGGCGGGCAGATCCGCAAGGCGGTGCAACTGCTGCTGGCGGCCAGGCGGCCTTATATCTACACCGGCGGCGGCGTGGTGCTGGGCAGTGCGTCGGCCGAACTGCGCGAGCTGGTCAACCTGCTCGGCTACCCGGTCACCAACACGCTGATGGGGCTGGGCTCGTTCCCGTCCAGCGACCCGAAGTTCCTCGGYATGCTCGGCATGCACGGCACCTACGAAGCCAACATGACGATGCAGAACTGCGACGTCCTGCTGGCCGTCGGTGCGCGCTTCGACGACCGCGTCATCGGCAACCCGAAGCACTTCGCGTCGGTCGAGCGCAAGATCGTCCACATCGACATCGATCCGTCGTCGATCTCGAAGCGCGTCAAGGTCGACATCCCGATCGTCGGCGACGTGAAGGACGTGCTGCAGGAGCTGATCGCCCAGATCCGCGAGGGCCAGGCCCGTCCCGACGCGCCGGCGCTGTCGGCCTGGTGGACCCAGATCAACGAGTGGCGCAAGCGCGACTGCCTGTCGTACAAGCACAGCACCGAGGTCATCAAGCCGCAGTCCGTCGTCGAGAAGCTCTGGGAGCTGACGAAGGATCGCGACACCTACATCACGTCCGATGTCGGCCAGCACCAGATGTGGGCCGCGCAGTTCTACCGGTTCGACGAGCCGCGCCGCTGGATCAATTCCGGCGGCCTGGGCACGATGGGCGTCGGGCTGCCGTACGCGATGGGCATCAAGCTCGCGAAGCCCGATGCGGATGTGTTCTGCATCACCGGCGAAGGCTCGATCCAGATGTGCATCCAGGAGCTGTCGACCTGCCTGCAGTACAAGACGCCGGTCAAGATCGTGTCGCTGAACAACCGCTACCTCGGCATGGTGCGGCAGTGGCAGGAACTCGACTACGGCGGCCGCTACTCGCACAGCTACATGGACGCGCTGCCCAATTTCGTCAAGCTGGCCGAGGCCTATGGCCATGTCGGCCTGCTGGTCGAGAAGCCGTCTGACGTGGAGCCGGCGCTGCGCGAGGCCATCCGGCTGAAGGACCGGACGGTGTTCCTCGACATTCGCACCGATCCGACCGAGAACGTCTGGCCGATGGTCCAGGCCGGCAAGGGCATCAGCGAGATGCTGCTGGGGTCCGAAGACCTGTGACGCGCTGAACACCGGCCAGGGCGGCGCGTTACCGCGCGCCGTCGACCGCCGGTGGAATGCGCGATCGCCGCTTCGGCCATCGAGGGTTTCAACTTTCCATCATCGACACAGCGTGGCCAAGGACCGTCGGTTACCGCCGCCGGGCTGAAGAGCGCGCTCCAACGACCATGAAACACATCATTGCCTTGTTGCTCGAGAACGAACCGGGCGCGCTGTCGCGCGTCGTCGCGTTGTTCTCCGCCCGCGGATACAACATCGAG
>NZ_JBFUCB010000283.1:0-7429 GCF_056405435.1 Rhizobacter sp. P1_G5
GTTGATCGGCTTGGTCCAGTAGTCGTCGAAGCCGGCCGCGAGCGCCGCGTCGATCTGCGGCTGCATCGCATCCGCCGACAGCGCGATGCAGCGCAGCCCGCTCGTGCGCGCGTCGTCGCGCAGCCGTCGGATCAGCGCGAGGCCGCTGGTGTCCGGCAGGTTCATGTCGACCAGCAGCAGGTCCGGCGCCTGCTCGCGCGCCGCCGCGAGGCCGCTCGCGCCATCGTTGGCCACGCTCAGCCGCCACTGCGGGCGGCCCTTGAAGACCTCCTGCATCAGCATCACGTTCAACGGCTCGTCCTCGACATACAGCACGTGCTTCTGCGCCACGGCAGGTGCCGCGGGCAGCGTGGTAGGCAGCGCGTGCGCCGCGTCCGCGCGCGCCGCAGCGCCGGCCGGCAGCACCAGCGTGAAGGTCGAGCCCTGGCCGGGCGTGCTGCGCAGCAGCAGCTCGCCCTGCATCGCCGCCGACAGCGTGCGCGCGATCACGAGCCCGAGGCCGCTGCCCTCGATGCGGCGCTGCTCGGCGCCGAGCCGGTTGAACGGCTGGAACAGCTGCGTCTGCTGCGCCGTCGTCAGCCCCTCGCCCTCGTCGCTCACCGCCACCGTGACGCGCTCGCCGTCGTGCTGCAGCACGAGCCGCACCGTGCCGCCGGCGCGGTTGTACTTGATGGCGTTCGACAGCAGGTTCAGCAGCACCTGCTCGACCGCACGTGCATCGGYCGTCGCCCAGCACCCTGTGGGCTGCGGCGCGAGCAGCCGGATGCCGGCGTTGTCGGCCAGCGGCTGGATGATCGCGAGGCAACTCTCGACCGCGGCGCACAGGTCCACCGGCACCGGCTTCAGCGAGAAATCCTCCTGCTCGATGCGCGCCAGGTTCAGCACGTCGTTGATCAGCTCCAGCAGGTGGCGGCCGGCATGCATCACGCTGTCGATGCGGCGGCGCTGGTCGGGCGCGAGCGGGTGCAGGCGGTCCAGCGACATCAGCTGCGCGAAGCCGAGGATGCCGTTCAGCGGCGTGCGCAGCTCATGGCTCACGCGCGACAGGAACTCGCTCTTCGCGCGGTTCGCCTGCTCGGCGGCTTCCTTGTCGCGGCGCAGTTGCTCCAGCGCGGCTTGTTGCGTGATGTCGCGGCAGGTGCCGACCAGGCCGTCGACGCGGCCGGCGGTGTCGTGCGTGCAGCGTGCAAACAGCTCCAGCATCGCCGGCTGGCCGTCGGGCCGCAGCAGCCGGTAGCGGGTCTCCAGCCGGCCGTCGGTGGCCAGCGCGCGCCGGATCGCGGCCTCGGTCGCGGCCCGGTCGCCGGGGTGCACCGCCGCGAGGAAATCGTCCAGCGTGTAGTGCGGCAGCGGCCACGGCTGGCCGTGGTTCGTGCAGGCGCGCCGGTCGAAGGCGACCTCGCCGCTCGCGAGCGAGAACTGCGCGACGCCGATGCCCGCGGCCTCGGCGGCCATGCTCCAGCGCTCCTCGCTGCCGCGCAGCGCGATCTCGGCCTGCTTCTGCGCGGTGATGTCGGCGGTGAAGCCGTGCCACAGCGTCGAGCCGTCGGCCAGCCGCTCGGGCATCGCGCGGGTCTCCATCCAGCGCACGCTGCCGTCGTCGCGCACGATGCGATAGCTGCGCTGCCATGCCGTCAGCGTGCGCGCCGAGGCCTCGATGCTGTCGAGGTAGCCGCGCTGGTCGTCGGGGTGCAGCAGGCGGAACGGCACGGTCGGGTCGCCGCCGTTGCCGTCGCGCGGCGGCTCCACGCCGAACAGCTCGCGCGAGGCATCGCTCGCATACGGGTAGCTGACCTGGCCGTCGGGGTGCAGCTGGAACTGGAAGATCACGCCCGGCACCTGCGACGACAGCTTGCGCAGCAGCTCGGCCTGCACGTGCGCCTTGCGCTCGGCCTCGACATGGGCCGAGACATCGCGCGCGGTGCCGCGGTAGCCGGCGAACTGCCCTTGCGCATCGAACACCGGCACCGCGCTGCGCGAGATCCGCAGCACGCCGCGGCCGGTCTGCTTGTCGGTCAGCACGCGGGTGATCGGGCGGTGTTCCTGCAGCAGCTGGTGGAAGCTGCGCCCGCCGGGCAGCGGCTGGGCCAGTTCGTCGAGCAGCGGCGAATCGGCGATCTGCCGGCCGATCATCGACAGCGGCGGCAGCCCGGTGATCGCCTCGAACGCGCCGGAGACCCAGGTGTAGCGCAGTTGCGCATCGGTCTCCCACATCCAGTCGCCCGAGGCGCGCGCGAAGTCGAGCAGGCGCGTGCGCTCCAAGTCGGGCGAGGGGGGATGCATGCGGGCATTGTCGAGCAGCGTCGTGCCGCACTCAAGCCGCTTGAACCCGCGCGCCGCCCTCGGCGGCAGCATGTCACGCACCCCTGCGGGGCCCTGTAGGGCAACTCCCACACCCATCGCTCGGTTTGTCCGGCAGACCCGCCGGGGGGTGGCTGCCTAAGCTTCCGGCATCGGCTTCCAGCCATTTTGTTCGAGGAGATATCCACATGACCAAGCACCATTCGCTGTCGTTCATCACCGCCGCCGTCGCTGCACTGATGCTCAGCACCGGCGCCTTCGCCRCCGACAAGACCGCCTACGACCAGGCCAAGGCCTCGGCGAAATCCACCTACGAGGCGGCGCACAAGCAGTGCGAATCGCTGGCGAGCAACGCCAAGGACATTTGCGTGGCCGAAGCCAAGGCGGCCCGCGTGAAGACCGAAGCCACTGCCGAAGCCGACTACAAGGGCACGGCCAAGGCCACCTACAAGGCGAAGGAAGACATCGCCACAGCCGACTACAAGGTCGCCAAGGAGCGCTGCGACGACAAGGCCGGCAACGAGAAGGACGTCTGCGTGAAGGAAGCCAAGGCGGCCGAGACCAAGGCCAAGGCCGATGCCAAGGCCGAGCGCGACACCAAGAAGGCCAAGGCCGAAGCCACCGACGACAAGAAGACCGCGGCCTACAAGGTCGAGACCGAGAAGTGCGATGCGCTGGCCGGTGACGCGAAGACGGCCTGCGTGAACAGCGCCAAGGCCAAGTTCAACATGTGATGCACCCGACCGGAGGCCTTGTCATGAGCTTCTTCATTGCCGCCACCATCACCGTCGTCACGGCGGTCGGCCTCCTGGTCGCGCTGATCGCGCTGCTGCTGCAACCGAACGTCGAGGAATTGATCCAGGGCAACTGGGTCACCGACGCGTCCGATGCCGAAGGCAGCGCCGTTCGCAACGGCTAGATCAGCCCTGCTCAAGGCGCCGCTGGACGAAGTCCAGCCGGTCCTGTCCCCAGAAGATCTCGCCGTCGATCACGTAGCTCGGCGCGCCGAACACGCCGGCCGCGATCGCGGCTTCCGAATCCTGCTCGTAGCGCTCGTGCACCGCCTGCGAGTGCGCGTCGTCCATGCGCTGCGCCGGCAGGCCTTGCTCGGCGACGATCGCCTGCAGCACCGTCAGGTCGGCGATGTTGCGCTCTTCCACCCACACCGCCCGCAGCACCGCCGTGGTCATGCGCAGCGCCGCGTCGGTGCCGTCCTTCATGTCGACCGCGATGATCAGCTGCGCCGCGTCGTCGCTGTTGACCGGGAAGTACTTCGGCTGCAGGTTGATCGGCTGGTTCAGCCAGGCGCTGAAGCGCTTCAGCTCGACCAGCCGGTAGGCCTGGCGCTGCGGCGCGCGCTTCGACAGCGGCAGGCCGCCCGACACCGGAAACACCTTGCCGCCCAGGTCGACCGGCAGCACGTTGACCTTGGCGCCGGCGGCCGCCGCGATCTCGCAGAAGCGCTGGTGGCCCAGGTACGTATAGGGCGAGTGCGGCGACAGGTAGTAGTCGATGGTCAATGGCATGACAGCCCCTCGTCCGATGAGTACATCGGCCGATCCCCCGAGGGGATGCCGGCCGGCTTGGGAGCGGCCCGGCGCTCGGCCGGCTGCGCGTTCAATGAAGTTGGCATGGGAACCTCTCGAAGGGCAGGAGTCTAGCCACCTCGGGTGACACCCGGCGTGCGGGTGTTCCCGTCACTCGGCCAGCAGGGGTTTCAGGTACTGCCCCGTGAAGCTCGCCGGATTTGCTGCTATGGCTTCCGGCGTGCCGCTCGCCACCACCATGCCGCCGCCGGCGCCACCCTCGGGGCCCATGTCGATCAGCCAGTCGGCGGTCTTGATCACGTCGAGGTTGTGCTCGATCACGACGATGGTGTTGCCGGCGTCGCGCAGCTGGTGCAGCACCCGCAGCAGCAGGTCGATGTCGGCGAAGTGCAGCCCGGTGGTCGGCTCGTCGAGGATGTACAGCGTGCGGCCGGTGTCGCGCTTGGACAGCTCCAGCGCCAGCTTGACCCGCTGCGCCTCGCCGCCCGACAGCGTGGTCGCGCTCTGGCCGAGCCGCACGTAGCCGAGCCCCACGTCGAGCAGCGTCTGCAGCTTGCGCGCGATGTTGGGCACCGCGTTGAAGTACGCATGCGCGTCCTCCACCGTCATCTCCAGCACCTCGGTGATGTTGCGGCCCTTGTAGAGCACCTCCAGCGTCTCGCGGTTGTAGCGCTTGCCGTGGCACACGTCGCAGGGCACGTAGACGTCGGGCAGGAAGTGCATCTCCACCTTCAGCACGCCGTCGCCCTGGCAGGATTCGCAGCGCCCGCCGGCCACGTTGAAGCTGAAGCGGCCGGCGCCGTAGCCGCGCTCCTTGGCGGTGTTCATCTCGGCGAACAGCTCGCGGATCGGCGTGAACAGCCCCGTGTAGGTGGCCGGGTTGCTGCGCGGCGTGCGCCCGATCGGGCTCTGGTCGACGTTGATCACCTTGTCGAACGCATCCAGCCCCTCGATGGTGTCGTGCGCCTCCGGTTCGGCATGGCTGCCGTACAGCTTGCGCGCGACCGCCGCGTACAGCGTGTCATTCACCAGTGTGCTCTTGCCCGAGCCGGACACGCCGGTCACGCAGGTCAGCAGCCCGACCGGGATCTCGACCGTGACGCCCTTCAGGTTATTGCCGCGCGCGTTGACGATGCGCAGCGATGTCGGCGTCGCGTCGTCCGGATCCCTGGGTTTGTCCTTCACCCGGTGGCGCTGTTTCGGCACCGCGATGCGCAGCACGCGCGACAGGTAGCGCCCGGTCAGCGATTCAGTGCTCGCCGCCACCGCGTCGGGCGTGCCCTGCGCGATCACGTGGCCGCCGTGCACGCCGGCGCCCGGGCCCATGTCGATCACGTGGTCGGCGGCGCGGATCGCGTCTTCGTCGTGCTCGACCACCAGCACGCTGTTGCCGATGTCGCGCAGGTGGCGCAGCGTGCCGATCAGGCGGTCGTTGTCGCGCTGGTGCAGGCCGATGCTCGGCTCGTCGAGCACGTACATCACGCCGGTCAGGCCGGAGCCGATCTGGCTGGCCAGCCGGATGCGCTGCGCCTCGCCGCCGGACAGCGTGTCGGCGCTGCGGTCCAGGCTCAGGTAGTTCAGGCCGACGTCGTTCAGGAACTTCAGCCGCGAGCGGATCTCGCGCACCACCTTGTCGGCGATCTCGGCCTTGGCGCCGCGCAGCTTCAGATTGCCGAAGTAGTGCAGGCACTCGCGCAGCGTGAAATGCTCGACACGGAAGATCGGCTCGCCCTTCCTGTCGCCCGCGTGGTCGTCTTCCCCTTGCAGGAACACATTGCGCGCCTCGCGCCGCAGCCGCGCGCCTTCGCAATCGGGGCAGGGGCGGGCGGCCTGGTAGCGCRCCAGGTCCTCGCGCACCGCGGCCGAGTCGGTTTCCTTGTAGCGGCGCTCGAAGGTCGGGATGATCCCTTCGAACGGGTGCATGCGCTTGACGCTGCGCGATTTGCCCTTGCCGGTGCCTTCGCTCTCGTAGGTGAACGCGATGTCCTCATCGCCGGAGCCGTACAGCAGCACCTGCCGGCCCTGTTCGGGCAGGTCCTCGAACGGCTTGTCGATGTCGAACTTGTAGTGCTTCGCGACGCTCTCGAGCAGCGAGAAGGTGTAGCCGTTGCGGCGGTCCCAGC
Source organism: Rhizobacter sp. P1_G5 (assembly GCF_056405435.1). Lineage (NCBI taxonomy): Bacteria > Pseudomonadati > Pseudomonadota > Betaproteobacteria > Burkholderiales > Sphaerotilaceae > Rhizobacter > Rhizobacter sp. P1_G5. The sequence continues at coordinate 5,972 of NZ_JBFUCB010000283.1, forward strand.
CCTTGACCGCGCCGCTGGCCAGGCTCAGCGACGGGAAGGCGACGACCCGCTCCGGGTCGAACGCGGTGACCAGCCCCAGCCCGTCGCAGCTCGGGCAGGCGCCGACCGGCGAGTTGAACGAGAACAGGCGCGGCTCCAGCTCGCTCAGCGAGTAGCTGCAGATCGGGCACGCGAACTTGCTCGAGAACAGGTGCTCGCGGCCGTGGTCCATCTCGAGCGCGACGGCGCGGCCCTGCGCGATGCGCAGCGCGGCCTCGAAGCTCTCGGCCAGGCGCTGGCGCAGGCCGCTCGCGGCGGCGTCGGGCTGCACCTTCACGCGGTCGATCACGACGTCGATGTCGTGCTTCTCGGCCTTCTTCAGCTTCGGCAGCTCGGTGGCCTCGTGCGTCTGGCCGTCGATGCGAAAGCGCACGTAGCCCTGGGCCTGCATCTCGGTGAACAGGTCGCCGAACTCGCCCTTGCGGTCGCGCACCACCGGCGCCAGCACCATCAGCTTGGTGTCCTCGGGCAGCGCGAGCACGGTGTCGACCATCTGGCTGACGCTCTGCGCCTGCAGCGGCACATGGTGGTCGGGGCAGAACGGCGTGCCGGCGCGCGCGTACAGCAGGCGCAGGTAGTCGTGGATCTCGGTCACCGTGCCGACGGTGGAGCGCGGGTTGTGGCTGGTGGCCTTCTGCTCGATGCTGATCGCAGGGCTCAGGCCCTCGATCACGTCGACATCGGGCTTGTCCATCAGCTGCAGGAACTGGCGCGCATAGGCGCTCAGGCTCTCGACGTAGCGTCGGTGGCCCTCGGCATACAGCGTGTCGAACGCGAGGCTCGACTTGCCCGAGCCGCTCAGGCCGGTGATCACCACCAGCTTGTTGCGCGGGATGTCGAGGTCGATGTTCTTGAGGTTGTGCGTGCGGGCGCCGCGGACGCGGATCAAGGGGAGCTCGATCGAGGCGTCGGTGGCAGGGGCATCCGCGGAGGCGGCCGCGGTGGGATCGGTGGGTCGAGGCGCGGGCATCGGGTCGCAGGCACGAAACCGACCATCATAAGGGTGCAGCGCGTCGCGGCCCAGCGGTGGGGTTCCACCGAACAGGGGATGCTGACAAATCCTGGGAACCCGCCGGCCATTTCGTATACGATATACGAATGCTGCCCTGGACCGCTTCCGCCGCTGTTGCCGCCGCCGCCAACCGCGTCAACGACGTGCGCGACACCTCCCTCGCCAAGCTGGTGCGCGACGACGTGCTCGAGCTGATCCTGCATGGCGCGCTGCTGCCCGGCCAGCGCATCAACGAGCCCGACATCGCGGCCCGCCTGAAGGTCTCGCGGGTGCCGGTGCGCGAGGCGCTGCGCGAGTTGGAGAGCTCCGGCCTGGTGGTCTCGCGCAAGAACGCCGGCGTGTTCGTGCGCCAGCTCGAAGCGGTCGACGTGCGCGAGCTGTATGAATTGCGCGAGATGCTCGACGGC
>NZ_JBFUCB010000284.1:0-7426 GCF_056405435.1 Rhizobacter sp. P1_G5
GGGCCTGCTGTTGTCGTGCCACGGCCTCTGCGTGCAGGCGCAGAGCGCGCCGCCGATCAAGCCGGGGCTGTGGGAGGTGCAGAGCGAACGCCTCGTGAACGGCCAGCCGATGCCCGACATGGCGCAGCGCATGAAGGACATGCCGCCCGAAGCCCGTGCCCGCATGGAGGCGGCGATGAAGGCACGCGGCGGCCCGAACGGCGGCATGAAGATCTGCCACACGAAGGAATCGCTGGACCAGGGCCGCTGGCAGGAGGCGCAGACGCGCTGCAAGACCGATTTCGGCACGCGCAGCGGCAGCGTCTGGAAGTGGCATTCGAGCTGCGGCGAGCCGACCGCCTCGGAGACCGACGGCGAGGTCACGTTCACCAGCCCCGAGAGCTACGCGGTGAAGACCTCGACGACGATGACGATGAAGGGCCAGGCCCGCAGCACGCAGATGACGATGACGGCCAGGTGGCTGGGCAGCGACTGCGGCACGGTGAAGCCGTTCACGCCGCCGGCCGCACCGGCCGCACCCGCGAAGCCCTGAAAGACGAAACCCGCCGGGCTTGCGCCGGGCGGGTTCGTCGTGAGGCCGTGGGCCTTACTTCTTGCGGTACTTGCGCAGCGCGGCGATCTGGGCGGCCAGGGCCACCAGTTCGTTCTGCGCCTTCGCCAGGTCGAGGTCGCTCTTCGCGTTCTTGACGGCTTCCTCGGCGATCTTCTTCGCCTCGGCCGCCTTGGCCTCGTCCAGGTCCTTGCCGCGGATCGCGGTGTCGGCCAGCACGGTGACCGTGCCCGGCTGCACTTCGAGAATGCCGCCGGCCACGAACACGAACTCTTCCTCGCCGGTGTCGGCGCGCAGGATGCGCACCGCGCCCGGCCGGATGCGGGTGATCAGCGGCGTGTGGCGGGGCAGGATGCCCAGCTCGCCGTTCTCACCCGGCAGCGCCACGAACTTCGCTTCGCCGGAGAAGATGGCTTCCTCGGCAGAGACGACGTCGACATGCAGGGTTGCCATGCTGTTTCCTTCGGATTACTGAATCGTCTTCGCCTTGGCGATGGCTTCGTCGATCGTGCCGACCATGTAGAAGGCCTGCTCCGGCAGGCTGTCGCACTCGCCGTTGACGATCATCTTGAAGCCACGGATCGTTTCCTTCAGCGGCACGTACTTGCCCGGCGAGCCGGTGAAGACTTCCGCGACGTGGAACGGCTGGCTCAGGAAACGCTGGATCTTGCGGGCGCGTGCCACGGCCAGCTTGTCGTCCGGTGCCAGTTCGTCCATGCCCAGGATCGCGATGATGTCGCGCAGTTCCTTGTAGCGCTGCAGCGTGCCCTGCACCTGGCGGGCGACGGCGTAGTGCTCTTCGCCGACCACGTTCGGGTCGAGCTGGCGGCTCGTCGAGTCCAGCGGGTCCACGGCCGGGTAGATGCCCAGCGACGCGATGTCACGCGACAGCACGACGGTGGAATCCAGGTGGGCGAAGGTGGTGGCAGGCGACGGGTCGGTCAGGTCGTCCGCAGGGACGTACACGGCCTGGATCGACGTGATCGAGCCGACCTTCGTGGAGGTGATGCGCTCCTGCAGGCGCCCCATTTCCTCGGCGAGCGTCGGCTGATAACCCACGGCCGAAGGCATGCGCCCCAGCAGTGCCGACACTTCGGTACCGGCCAGCGTGTAGCGGTAGATGTTGTCGACGAAGAACAGCACGTCGCGGCCTTCGTCGCGGAACGACTCGGCAATCGTCAGGCCGGTCAGCGCGACGCGCAGGCGGTTGCCCGGCGGCTCGTTCATCTGGCCGTAGACCATCGCGACCTTCGACTCGGGCAGGTTCTCCAGGTTCACGACGCCGGAGTCGGCCATCTCGTGATAGAAGTCGTTGCCCTCGCGGGTGCGCTCGCCGACACCGGCGAACACCGACAGGCCCGAGTGAGCCTTCGCGATGTTGTTGATCAGCTCCATCATGTTGACGGTCTTGCCGACGCCGGCGCCGCCGAACAGGCCGACCTTGCCGCCCTTGGCGAACGGGCACACCAGGTCGATCACCTTGATGCCGGTTTCCAGCAGGTCCTGCGACGGGCTCAGCTCGTCATAGGCCGGCGGCTTGCGGTGGATCGATGCGGTCAGCTCCTGGCTGACTTCGCCGCGCTCGTCGATCGGCGAGCCCAGCACGTCCATGATGCGGCCGAGGGTCGCGCGACCCACCGGCACCGAGATCGCCTTGCCGGTGTTGCGCACCGTCAGGCCGCGGCGCAGGCCGTCGGAAGAGCCCAGCGCAATCGTGCGCACCACGCCGTCGCCCAGCTGCTGCTGCACTTCGAGGGTCAGGGCCGAGCCCTCCATCTTCAGCGCGTCATAGATCTTCGGCATGGCATTGCGCGGGAACTCGACGTCCACCACCGCACCGATGCACTGAACAATTTTGCCGTCAGCCATGTTTCTTCCTTTGAATCAAATCAGGGTCAGACCGCCGCCGCACCGGCGACGATCTCGGACAGTTCTTTGGTGATCGCTGCCTGGCGGGTCTTGTTGTAGACCAGCTTCAGCTCCGCGATGACGCTGCCGGCGTTGTCGGTCGCGGATTTCATCGCGACCATGCGGGCCGATTGCTCCGAGGCCATGTTCTCGGCCACCGCCTGGTAGACCAGGGCCTCGGTGTAGCGCACCAGCAGCTCGTCGATGACGGTCGGCGCGTCCGGCTCGTAGATGTAGTCCCAGCCGTGCGTGCCCTTGTCGACCACCAGGCTGTCGGCCGCGAGCGGCAGCAGCTGGATCACGACCGGTTCCTGCTTCATCGTGTTGATGAAGCGCGTGTAGCACAGGAACACCTGCTTCAGCTTGCCCTCGGCGTACGCATCGAACAGCACCTTGACGGGGCCGATCAGCTTGTCGAGGTGCGGCTTGTCGCCCAGCTGCGTGGCCTGCGAGACCACCTTCGCGCCGACGCGGTTCAGGAAGCCCAGGCCCTTGTTGCCGATGGCTACTGTCTCGGCACCCAGGCCCTGCGTTTCCAGCTCGCGCAGCTTGCCGGTGACGGCACGCAGCACGTTGGTGTTCAGGCCGCCGCACAGGCCCTTGTCGGTGGTCACGACGATGAAGCCGACCGTCTTCGCATCGGCATTGCCGACCATGAACGGGTGCTTGTACTCGGGCGTGGCCGTCGACAGGTTGGCCGCCAGGTTGCGGATCTTCTCGGCGTACGGACGCGCATGGCGCATGCGGTCCTGCGCCTTGCGCATCTTGGAGGCGGCGACCATCTCCATGGCCTTGGTGATCTTCTTGGTGTTCTCCACCGATTTGATCTTGCCGCGTATTTCCTTGCCTGCTGCCATGACGGAGCTCCTTCAGTGGCTGGACTTAGGCGAAGGACTTCTTGAAGGCGGCGACGGCAGTCGACAGCTCGGCTTCGGCTTCCTTGCTCAGCGCCTTCGTGTCCTCGATGCCCTTCAGCAGCGCGGCGTGGCTGGACTTCAGGAACTGGTGCAGGCCGGCTTCGAAGGCCAGGACCTTCTTCACGTCCACATCGTCCATGAAGCCCTTGTTGACCGCGAACAGCGTCGCGCCCATCAGGCTGATCGGCAGCGGCGAGTACTGCGCCTGCTTCAGCAATTCGGTCACGCGGGCACCACGGTCGAGCTGCTTGCGGGTCGCGTCGTCGAGGTCGGAGGCGAACTGCGCGAACGCCGCCAGCTCACGGTACTGCGCCAGGTCGGTACGGATACCGCCGGACTGGCCCTTGATGATCTTGGTCTGTGCCGACGAGCCGACGCGCGACACCGAGATACCGGCGTTGATCGCGGGGCGGATGCCGGCGTTGAACAGCGAGGTTTCCAGGAAGATCTGGCCGTCGGTGATCGAGATCACGTTGGTCGGCACGAACGCGGACACGTCGCCGGCCTGCGTCTCGATGATCGGCAGCGCGGTCAGCGAGCCGGTCTTGCCCTTGACTTCACCCTTGGTGAAGGCTTCGACGTAGTCGGCGTTGACGCGCGCTGCACGCTCCAGCAGGCGGCTGTGCAGGTAGAACACGTCGCCCGGGTAGGCTTCGCGGCCCGGCGGGCGGCGCAGCAGCAGCGAGACCTGGCGGTAGGCCACGGCCTGCTTCGACAGGTCGTCATAGACGATCAGCGCATCTTGCCCGCGGTCGCGGAAGTACTCGCCCATCGTGCAGCCGGAGTAGGCCGACACGTACTGCATCGCGGCCGATTCGGCAGCCGATGCGGCGACGACGATGGTGTAGTCCATCGCGCCATTGGCTTCCAGTGCGCGCACCACGTTCTTGATCGACGATGCCTTCTGGCCGATCGCAACGTAGATGCAGGTCATGTTCTGACCCTTCTGGTTGATGATCGCGTCGATCGCGACGGCGGTCTTGCCGGTCTGGCGGTCGCCGATGATCAGCTCGCGCTGGCCGCGGCCGACCGGCACCATCGAGTCGATGGACTTCAGGCCGGTCTGCATCGGCTGGTCGACCGACTTCCGGGCGATCACGCCCGGGGCGATCTTCTCGATCGGGGCCGACAGCTTCGCGTTGACGGGACCCTTGCCGTCGATCGGCTGGCCCAGCGCGTTGACGACGCGGCCGATCAGCTCGGGGCCGACCGGCACTTCCAGGATGCGGCCGGTGCACTTGACCGTGTCGCCTTCGGAGATGTGCTCGTACTCGCCCAGAATCACCGCGCCGACCGAGTCGCGCTCGAGGTTCAGCGCGAGGCCGAAGCTCGGTTGGTTGTCCTTGGCGGCCGGGAACTCGAGCATTTCACCCTGCATCACGTCCGACAGGCCGTGGATGCGGACGATGCCGTCGGTCACCGAGACCACGGTGCCCTGGTTGCGGATGTCGGTCGAACCGGCCAGGCCTTCGATGCGGCTCTTGATCAGTTCGGAAATTTCAGCGGGATTCAGTTGCATTGCTTTCTCCGGTCCGCGGCACGCTGGCCAGCAGGTTGGAATGCTGTCGCTTCGGGGCGACCCTTGCGGGTCAGGCCGTCAACGCCACCTTCATTTGTTCGAGACGGGCCTTGACCGAGGTGTCGAGCACCTCGTCGCCGACCACCACGCGGATGCCGCCGATCAGCTCGGGCTCGAGCTGCACGCTGGCCGTGAGCTTGCGCCCGAAGCGCTTCTCGAGCGAGGCCACCACAGCCGGCAGCTGGGCAGCATCGATCGGGAACGCGCTGTAGACGGTGGCCTCCGACACGCCCGAGCGCTCGCTGACCAACGCATGGAACTGCACCGCCACCTCGGGCAGTGCGGCCAGGCGTCCGTTCTCGATGACCGCGCGCAGCAGGTTGCGGGTGGTGTCCGACAGCGGCGACTTGACGACCGAGGTGATCACGTCGAACACCTGGTCGACGGTCGCCTTCGGGTTGTCGGCGTACTGGCGCATCTGCACGTTCGCGGCGACGGCCGCGATCGCGTCGAGCTGCTCGGACGCCTGCTTCAGATCGCCCTTGCCGGCAACCTGGAACAGCGCTTCCGCGTACGGGCGGGCGATGGTGGCGAGCTCGGCCATGTCAGAGCTCCGTCTTCAGGCGGTTCAACAGGTCGGCGTGGACGCCGGCGTTGACTTCCTTGCGCAGGATCTGCTCGGCACCCTTGACGGCCAGCGCGGCGACCTGCTCGCGCAGCGCCTCACGGGCCTTCACCGATTCCTGTGCGGCTTCGGCCTTGGCGGCGGCGACGATCTTCGCGCCCTCTTCGCCGGCGCGGGTCTTGGCCTCTTCGACCATCGCCTGGGCCAGGCGCTCGGCATCGGCCAGGCGCTGAGCGGTCTCGTTGCGTGCGGCAGCGAGCTGCTCTTCGACGCGGCGGTTGGCGGCGCTCAGGTCGGCCTTCGCCTTGTCGGCGGCCGACAGGCCGTCGGCGATCTTCTGCGCACGCTCGTCGAGTGCCTTCACGATGGGCGGCCACACGAATTTCATCGTGAACCCGACCAGGATCAGGAACACGATCATCTGCGCGATCAGCGTAGCGTTGATGCTCACGGTGTTGCCTCTGGAACGAATGAGAGGGAGATGTCCGGTGGTCCGGCGCGTCTTACTTCGGCAGGTTGGCGATCTGGGCCAGGAACGGGTTGGCGGTGGCGAACCACAGCGCGATACCGGTGCCGATGATGAACGCCGCGTCGATCAGGCCGGCCAGCAGGAACATCTTGGTCTGCAGTTCGTTCATCAGCTCGGGCTGGCGAGCGGCCGACTCGAGGTACTTGCTGCCCATGATGCCGATGCCGATGCAGGCGCCGATGGCACCCAGACCGATGATGAGGCCGGCGGCGAGGGCAACAAAGCTAATGACTTCCATGGTGACTCCTGTTGAGGTTTGGTAGAAAAAACGAACGAAAGAAGAAAGAACGATCTGCCGCGAAAGATCAGTGGTGGTCGTGCGCCTGGCCCACGTAGACGAGGGTCAGCATCATGAACACGAAGGCCTGCAACGTGATGATCAGGATGTGGAAGATGGTCCACACCGAACCGGCCAGCAGGTGGAGCAGGAACAGCGCGACGCCGGTGCCCGACAGGCTCCAGGCACCACCCAGCAGCGCGATCAGCATGAAGATCAGTTCGCCGGCGTACATGTTGCCGAACAGCCGCATGCCGTGCGAGACGGTCTTCGCGACGAACTCGATCAGCTGCATCGCGAAGTTGACCGGGTACAGGAACCACTTGTCGCCGAACGGGGCCGAGAACAGCTCGTGCACCCAGCCGCCGGCGCCCTTGATCTTGACGTTGTAGAACAGGCAGACCAGCAGCACGCCCAGCGACAGGCCCATCGTGATCGACAGGTCGGCGGTCGGCACGACGCGCAGGTACGGCAGGCCCAGGGTGTGCTCGTTGACCCACGGCAGCAGGTCGACCGGCAGCATGTCCATCGCGTTCAGCAGGAAGATCCACACGAAGACGGTCAGCGCGAGCGGCGCGACCATCCTGCGGCTCTGCGCGTTGTGGACGATGCCCTTGGCCTGGCTGTCGACCATCTCGACGAGGATCTCGACGGCGGCCTGGAAGCGGCCCGGGCGGCCCGACGTGGCCTTGCGTGCGGCCAGCCACAGCAGCCAGCAGCCGACGGCACCGAGCAGCACGGTGAAGAACAGCGAATCGAGGTTGATCACCGAGAAGTCGACGACCCCTTCCTGGTGCTTGTTCTGCAGATGGTGCAGGTGGTGAATGATGTATTCACCGGCGCTTGGGGCGTGCTCTTGGCCTTCGGTCGTCATTCGTGAAACCCTGTATCCATCAACGGCGGCGCCACAGCAGCGCCAACCAGTTCACCTTCATGCACACCACCATCGTGACCAGCAACACCGGCCAACTGAGGTTGGGCACAACTTTTGCTGCAATCACCAGCATCGCGATGGCAACTGCAATCTTCAACATTTCCCAGAACATGAAGCCGACGGCCACGGCCACCGGGTTTCCTGTTCCTCGGGTCATTCCCCTGGCG
>NZ_JBFUCB010000285.1:0-7395 GCF_056405435.1 Rhizobacter sp. P1_G5
CATCTACTTCGAGGTCGGCCAGGACAGCCTGCCGGCCGATGCCATCGACGTGCTGAACCGCGTGGCCGAGGCGGCCCGCTCGAGCGGCGGCACCGTGCTGATCTCCGGCTTCCACGACGCGAGCGGCGATGCGGCCGCGAATGCCGACCTGGCGAAGCGCCGGGCCCAGCGCGTGCAGCATGCGCTGGAGGCGAACGGCGTCACCGCCGACCACCTGCAGCTCAGCAAGCCGGCCGTGACCACCGGCGACGGCGACCCGAAGGCGGCGCGCCGCGTCGAGTTGCGCCTGCAATAGATGCTCGGGTAGGACATCGCGCACATGCCGTGGCGGCCCTCGCCGATAGGGGCTGCCACTGCGGCAGCCTAAGCTCGAACGAATCCGTTCAAGCAGGGGCCGCGCCATGAAGATCCATCCGCAACGTCACGAGAACCTGAAGAAGATCGTCGACCTGGTGGAGGGCATCGACATCGCGATGCTGACCACCCAGGCGGCCGATGGCCGGCTGCTCGGCCGCCCGATGGCCGCGCTCGAGGTCGATCGCGACGGCAGCTTCTGGTTCTTCACCAGCGAGCGCTCGGCCAAGGTGCACCAGCTCGACCGCGTCAACCTGGCCTTCACCGCTGAAGGCGACGCGACCTACGTGTCGATCAGCGGCCAGGCCGCGATCATCAACGACCGCGCCCGCATCGACGAGCTCTGGAGCGCCGCGGCGAAGCCGTGGTTCCCGCAGGGCAAGGACGACCCGGACCTGGTGCTGCTGCGCGTCGACACCGACATCGCCGAGTACTGGGATGCGAACAGCAGCCGGATGATCCGCCTGCTCGCGATGGCCGCCTCGGCCGTCGCCGGGCGGCCGATCGGCCTCGGCGACCACGAGGTCGTCAGCAACCCGTCGCGCCCGCCGGTCTCGCACCAGCGCTCGCTCATCGGCGATTGATCCCGTGTCGCGGCGCCGTGCGTGGTCGTGGAGCCTGCTCGGCCTCGCCGGCGCCGTGCTGGTGGCGTTCGTCGCGTGCGAAGCCCTCGGCTGGCCGTTCCTCGTCGGCCCGGCGCAGCGGCTGCTGGCCGACACGCTGAAGCGCGATGTCCGGCTCGCCGACGGGCCTGACCACGGCCGCGTCCGTCTGCTCGGCGGCTTGCGCATCGACATCCCGATGCTGGAGATCGGCAGCGCCGCGTGGAGCAAGGATCCGTACTTCCTGCATGCCGAGAACGCGCAGCTGCGCGTCTCGTATGCGGCGCTGTGGCGCGCCCACCGGGGCGATGCGCTGGACATCAAGCGGCTGCATGCCGACCGCCTGATCGTGCACGCCGAGCGCCGCGCCGACGGCATGGCGTCGTGGCAGTTCGGCGAGCCGAAGGCGCAGCAGGAGAAGGGCACGCGGCTGCCGCGCGTGCGCTCGCTGTCGGTGACCGACGGCCAGCTGACCGTCGTCGATGCCCCGTTGAAGGCCGACCTCCGCGCTGAAATACGCCTGGCCGACCAGGACACGGCAGCGCCGCTGCCGGCCGATGCGGCCTCGGCTCCTCGCTCGCTCACCGGCCTCGTCGTGCGCGCGAAGGGCACCTACGGCGGTTTCCCGGTCGAAGGCCGCCTGCGCTCGATCGGCGTGATGCCGCTGCTGGTCAGCGACGACGACGCGCCGCCGGTGCCGGTGGCATTGCGCATCGACGCCGGCCGTGCCGGATTCCGTTTCCAGGGCACGGTGACCGACGTGCTGAAGCTCGAGGGCATGACCGGCCGCGTGCGCGTCAGCGGCCCGTCGCTGTCGGCGGTCGGCGATCCGCTGGGCGTCACGCTGCCGACCACCGGGCCGTTCGAGATCGACGGCCGTGTCGCGAAGCGCGGCGAGGTGTGGAACGTGCTGGTCGACGACGCGACGGTCGGCAACAGCCGGCTGAATGCGGCGTTGACCTACGACCGGCGGCCGAAGGTGCCACGGCTGTCGGGTCGGGTCTCCGGGCCGCGGCTGCTGCTGGCCGATCTGCTGCCCAGCATCGGCGTCGGGCCCGAGCCGGCACCCGCCGTCGCGCCCGAGCAGAAGCCGCCGAAGCGCCCCGGTGACCGTGTGCTGCCGAACCGCGCGTTCGACCTGCCGTCGCTGAGCGCGATGGATGCGAACGTGGTGCTGGCCTTCGACCGCGCCGAGCTGGGCCGCATCTTCGCGCTGCCGCTGGAGCCGCTGCGTGCGCACCTGACACTCGCCGACGGCAAGCTCGCGATCACCGACCTGGTGGCACGCACCGCCGATGGCAGCCTGGTGGGCGCAGTGTCGCTCGACGGCAAGCCGAAGCTCGCGCTGTGGGACAGCGACCTGCGCTGGAGCGGCGTGCGGCTGGAGYGCTGGCTGAACCAGGGCCGGCCCGCCGACAAGCCGCCGTACGTCACCGGCCGGTTGATCGGCCAGGCGAAGCTGAAGGGGCAGGGCCGTTCGACCGCCGAGATCCTCGGCAGCCTCGACGGCACCGTGGTCACGCGCATCGTCGAGGGCAAGGTGTCGCACCTGGCGATCGAAGGGGCCGGGTTGGACCTGGCGCAGGCGCTGGGCGTGCTGGCCAAGGGCGACGAGCTGCTGACGATCGACTGCGCGCTCGTCGACCTGCAGGCGAAGAAGGGCGTGCTGCGGCCGCGCGCGATGGTGATCGACACCCGAGACTCGACCATCTGGGCCGACGGCACCTTGTCGCTCGCCGAAGAGAACATGGACCTGCGCGCCGTCGTCACGCCGAAGGATTTCAGCCCGCTCGCGCTGCGCACGCCGCTGCGCGTGCAGGGCAGCTTCAGCGACCCGAAGATCTCGCTCGAGAAGGCACCGCTCGCGCGCAAGGTGGGCACCAGCGTGCTGCTCGGGCTGTTGAATCCGCTGGCGGCGCTGATCCCGCTGGTCGACATCGGCGAGCGGCAGCCGTCGGGCGAGGGGTGSAACGCCTTGCTGGAACGCGCCCGGCAACACGCCGCGCCGGGCGGTGGCTGAGCCGATCGCGAGATCATCCTGAAATCATCTTGAATTGACGATGTAACTTGGTTACGCGATACTCAAAAGCCTGGTTACGACCCCGGCCGCGAGGTGCCGCCCATGAAACAAGTCCTGCAGGAAGTCACCCACCGCATCCGCGAGCGCAGCGCCCCGACGCGCACCGCCTACCTGGCGCGCATCGACAAGCTGGCGATGYGCCAGCGCGGCTCCGACCGCATGGGCTGCGCCAATGTCGCGCATGCCTTTGCCGCGCTGCCGGCCAACGACAAGTTCAAGGTGGTGGCGCAGCGCTCGCCGCACCTGGGCATCGTCACCTCGTACAACGACATGCTGTCGGCGCACCAGCCCTACGAGCGCTTCCCCGACATCATCCGCAACGAGGCGCACCGCCACGGCGCGACGGTGCAGGTGGCGGGTGGCGTGCCGGCGATGTGCGACGGCGTGACGCAGGGCCTGCCCGGCATGGAGCTGAGCCTGTTCTCGCGCGACACCATCGCGATGGGCACCGCGGTGGCGCTGACGCACGATGTGTTCGATGCCGCGCTGCTGCTCGGCGTGTGCGACAAGATCGTGCCGGGGCTGCTGATCGGCGCGCTGCACTTCGGCCACCTGCCGTGCGTGTTCGTGCCGGCCGGGCCGATGGGCACCGGCCTGTCGAACACCGAGAAATCGAAGGTGCGCGAAAAGTACGCGMAAGGCCTGGTCGGCCGCGACCAGTTGCTCGAGGCCGAATCGGCCGCGTACCACGGCGCCGGCACCTGCACCTTCTACGGCACGGCCAACAGCAACCAGATGCTGCTCGAGGCGATGGGCCTGCACGTGCCCGGCGCCGCCTTCGTGCACCCGCATGCGCAGCTGCGCGAGGCGCTGACGCGCGAGGCGGTGCGCGCCGCGCTGGCGATCACGCACGGCGGCGGCCGCTACACGCCGATCGGCCGGCTGGTCGACGAGCGCGTGATCGTCAACGCGATGGTCGCGCTGCTGGCCACCGGCGGTTCGACCAACCACCTGATCCACTGGGTGGCGGTGGCGCGCGCGGCCGGCATCCTGATCGACTGGACCGATTTCTCCGACCTCTCGCATGCGACGCCGCTGCTGGCGCGCGTGTACCCSAACGGCAGYGCCGACGTGAACCAGTTCCAGTCGGCCGGCGGGCCGGGCTTCGTGATCCGCGAGCTGCTCGATGCGGGCTACATGCATGCCGATGTCGCTGCGGTGGCCGAGGGCGGCATCGCGGCCTACGGCACGCAGCCGCAAGGTGATGGCGAGCGCCTGACCTGGTCGGCGCTGCCGGCGCAGAGCGGTGACGACAGCGTGGTGCGCACCGCGGCCGCGCCGTTCAGCCCGTCGGGTGGCCTGAAGCTCCTGACCGGCAACCTCGGCCGTGCGGTGATCAAGATCTCGGCGGTGCCCGAAGACCGTCACATCGTCGAGGCGCCGGCGCTGGTCTTCAATGCCCAGGAAGAGTTGCTCGCCGCCTTCAAGGCCGGCGAGCTGGAGCGCGATTTCATCGCGGTCGTGCGCTTCCAGGGGCCGCGTGCGAACGGCATGCCCGAGCTGCACAAGCTGACGCCGCCGCTCGCGGTGGCGCAGGGCAAGGGCTTCAAGGTGGCGCTGGTCACCGACGGGCGCATGAGCGGTGCGTCGGGCAAGGTGCCGGCGGCGATCCACGTGAGCCCCGAGGTGCTCGCGAACGGGCCGCTCGGCAAGGTGCGCAACGGCGACATCATCCGGCTCGATGCGGTGGCCGGCACGCTGCAGGCGCTGGTGCCTGACGCAGAATGGGCGGCCCGCGAGGTCGCGCAGATCGACGCGCAGCAGCAGGAGAACAACGCCCACGACCTGGGCCGCGACCTGTTCGGCGGCATGCGCCGCAACGTGCTGAGCGCCGAGCAGGGCGCCGTCACCTGGCTTTGAGCCGATCTTTCAACTTCCAAGCAGAGAACCCCGCATGAACACGCTCGAACTGGCCGGCCACGGCCCGGTGATCCCGGTGATCGTCATCAACCAGCTGGAAGACGCGGTGCCGATGGCCCGTGCGCTGGTGGAAGGCGGCGTCAAGGTGCTCGAAGTGACGCTGCGCACGCCGGTGGCGCTGCAGTGCATGGAGGCGATCGCGAGAGAGGTGCCCGAGGCCATCCTCGGCGCCGGCACGGTGCGCAGCGTGGCCGATGCGAAGGCGGCACTGGACGCCGGCTGCAGGTTTGCCGTGAGCCCGGGCTACACCAGCGAGATCGGCCGCGCCTGCCGCGAGATCGGCCTGCCGCTGCTGCCCGGCACCGCCACCGGCAGCGAGGTGATGCAGGCCAATGCCGACGGCTATTTCTTCCTGAAGTTCTTCCCGGCGATGCAGGCCGGCGGCATCCCGATGCTGAAGGCGCTGGCCGGGCCGTTCACCGACGTGGTGTTCTGCCCGACCGGCGGCATCACGCTGGAGACCGCGCCGCAGTTCCTCGCGCTGCCGAACGTCAAGGTGTGCGGCGGCTCGTGGCTGACGCCGGCGGATGCGGTGAAGGCGAAGGACTGGGGGCGCATCACCGCGCTGGCCAAGGAAGCCAGCGCGCTGCGCGCCTGATCAGACGTCGACCAGCTTGCGGTTCGCGCTACCCGGCAGCGTGCGCAGGCTGCGCCCGGTGCTGGCCACGTAGTCGCGCTTGAGGATCGTGTCGACGAACACCCAGTCGGCACGCGCCTCGGTCGGCGTCACGTTCAGCACCATGTAGCCGCGCAGGCTGGTCTGCGCGTACTGCAGCGGCCCGATCAGCTGCGTCAGCGCCGCCGCGAACGCGGTCGGCTCCTCGGTCGTGAAGATCGTCTCGAAGCCGGGCGAAGTCACCGACGAGGTCGCGAACTCCACACCCACCGCGTTGCCCGACAGGTCCTTCAGGTCGCTGGCCCACGCGTTGTGCGTGTCGCCGGCCAGCGAGACCAGGTTCTTGTCGAGCGCGCGCGCCATGCCCAGCACCGTCTCGCGCGCCGCGGCATAGCCGTCCCAGGCGTCGAGGTTGTACGGGATGGCCGGCTGCGCGAGGATGGCCTGCTCGGTCGGCGTCAAGGTGGCTGGCGCGGTGGCCGCCTTCGTCGCGATCGCGCCGTAGGCCGCGACGCTGATCTGCTGCGTGACGATCGGTGCCGGCACGTTCATGCGCGCCATCAGCACCTGCTGGCCCAGCACCTGCCAGGTGGCGGCCGAAGCCTGCATCTTCGATTGCAGCCAGGTCGTCTGCGTCGCGCCCATCAGCTGGCGAGCCGGGTTGCCGACCGCGCTGGTGAAGCCCGCGGCGTCGAAGCCCGACGCGGTGATGTAGTTCGCATAGCTCAGCTGCTGGTCGCGGCCAACCTGGCGCGTGTCCAGCATGTGCAGCGACAGCAGCGTGCCGAAATCGAACGAGCGGTAGATCTGGTCCGGCTTGCTGGCATCGGGCAGGCGGATCGGGATCCACTCCAGGTAAGCCTGGATCGCGGCCGCGCGGCGCACGCTGAAGCTGCCTTCGGTGGCAGGGTCGTGGTTCTCGGCGCCACCGGTCCAGGTGTCGTTGGCGATCTCGTGGTCGTCCCACACCGCGATCATCGGCATCGCGGCATGCAGCGCCTGCAGGTCGGCATCGGTGCGGTACTGCGCGTAGCGGCGGCGGTAGTCGGCGAGCGTCAGGGTCTCGTTGGCCGGGTCGGGGATGCGGTTCAGCGTGGCGGCATCGCCGGTCGCATAGCCTGTGCTGTCGTACTCGTAGATGTAGTCGCCCAGGTGCAGCGCGGCGTCGACATCGTTCCGCTTGGCGGCCTCGGCATAGACGTTGAAGTAGCCGGCCGGGTAGTTGGAGCACGAGAACACCGCGAGCCGCACCTGCGACACGCTGCCCACCGGGAGCGTCTTCGTGCGGCCGGTGGCCGAGCGCTGGCTGCCGATCGAGAAGCGGTAGTGGTAGACGGTGTTGGCGGCCAGGCCGGTGACGTCGACCTGGGCGGTGTAGTCCTTCGCCGCGCTGGTCGCGACGGTGCCCGACTTGACGATGCTCGCGAACTGGCTGTCG
This sequence comes from Rhizobacter sp. P1_G5, assembly GCF_056405435.1. Taxonomy (NCBI): domain Bacteria; kingdom Pseudomonadati; phylum Pseudomonadota; class Betaproteobacteria; order Burkholderiales; family Sphaerotilaceae; genus Rhizobacter; species Rhizobacter sp. P1_G5. The sequence goes on from NZ_JBFUCB010000285.1 coordinate 7,011, forward strand.
CTTGCGAGCTCCCAGTTCAACTGCAGCGTCGCGTCGGCGGACGGTGTCGCGCGCGTCCACAGGATCACGCGGTCGCTCAGCGGGTCGCCGCTGGCGACGCCGTGCTTGAACTCGATGCTGGCACCGGCGTCGGCCTCCGAGGGGCCGTCATCGCTGCCGCCGCAGCCCGCGAGGCCCAACCCACCGCCGACGGCAACGGTGCCGAGGGCGACATCGCGGATGAACTGGCGGCGTGAGGTGTCGATGCTCATGAACGGCTTCCGGAGTGGTGGTGCAAAGCCCGCCACTGTGGAAAGCGTTCATGACAAGGGCATGAAGCTTCTACGCGGTCTTCAAGGCAGTCCAGTTTCAGGCGGCGCATTGACTTGTCCGGGGACTATGGGGC
>NZ_JBFUCB010000286.1:0-7380 GCF_056405435.1 Rhizobacter sp. P1_G5
CTTCGGGGGTGCATCGGCAAACTCCCTCCACTCACTTCGTTCGTTGTGGTCAAACACAGCCGATGAGTCAGTTCACGAAGCGCGCTGGCGCGCGCCACCCCCGAAGCCGAYCTTCTCCGTCGCYCCAGAAGTCGCCCCCACAGCCTGCCCCCGGCCGCYCCGCCCACGAACCGCGAGTGTTCGACGAACGAGCCGGTAGCCCGGGTGACAACCCGGGAMTYMACCYTCATTTGTTCGCTTGTCAAAGKCGAAGKACCRGGGYGRTGGCSCAAAGGYGCGTGGGGGAGGCCGTGGYGCGYCAATRAGGACGKRGCGCCGGAGCTGGCTGGTTTCATGGCCCGCGTGCGCCAGCACGCTTCGTGMACTGACTGTCGCMCACTGTTTGACCACAACGAACGAAGTGAGTGGCGGGAGTTTGGGCGACGGGCCTTGAAACCAGTCAGCGCAGGGTAGTCAGCGCCCCGCCAGGGGCGATGACCGCGGAGGACGGCGCGCCACGGCCTCCCCCACGCGCCTTTGCAGCACAGAAAGTCGAAGGAGAAACGAAGTGACCGATAAAACATCACCGCTCCTTCTGCGCCCGCATCTGCTGCGCGAGCCACGCCTTGCACTCCGACAGCAGCTGCTCACGCAAGCGCTGCAGCTCGGCCGACGAAACGCCCTGCCGCTGCGGCGCCACGGGAGCCGCATGGACCTGCGAACGGATCAGCAGTTGACGCACCTCGATGCTCATCGGAGTCCTCAATACATCCGGTTCGAACGGGCATAGGCCAGCTCGATCTTCTCCATCGCCACCTCGTTGCGGGTGGACTGGAACCCGTCGATCTCCCACTTCACCGGCCAGGCGTTCTCCACCGTCCAGCAACGCAACGGATCGCCCGCCGCATCGAGCAGGAAGACGTGCACCAGCAACGCATCGATCGGCTTCACGAAACCGCCGTCCAGCACCTGCTGGCACCACTTCACCAGGCGCGACTCCTTCGCCGCGATGCCCCGCTTCAGCACCAGCCGCGGATGCTTGATCGACTTCGGCAACACATGCGCGAAACCGTTCAGCCCACCCTCGTTCACCGTCTCGGTCTCGATCTCGGGACCGATCCCGCTGACCTCGCGGAACGCACCGTCCGAATCCTTCGGGTTCGCACCGAACGAGACCGAGAAATGGAACGCCACCGGCGGATAGAAGCCCTGCGTGACACGCAACTTCGCCTTGGCCGCCTGCAAGGCCTGCGGCGTGATGCCGCCGCCGGCCACGCCACCGCCCGTGCGGGCCGCCGGCGCGCGCGAGGGCCCCGGGGGAAGCGGCGGCGCGGGTGGCGGCAGCGGCGGTGCCGCGGGGATGCCCTCCGCCATCAGGCGTTGGCGATCGTGAGCCCCTCGTGTGCGATCACGATGGTCTCCACCGCCACCTCGTTGCCTTGCGCCTTCAGGTCGGTGCCGGTGATCTTGGTCGGCCAGGCGTTCGTCAGCGTCCACACCATCGTCGCAGCACCTGCTTCATCGAGCAGGCTGATCGTCACCGGCTTGCGCTTGATGACGTTCATCTTGATCTCGTTGAACCAGTCCCACAGCTTGTTGTCGGACTTGAAGACGCCCTTCTTCATCGTCACGTCGCTGTACTTCTTCATGCCGGGCATCTTGATCACCGAGAAGGCCGGGCTGTCACCGTGCCGGTACTCGATCGGCTGCGCCTCCACGTCGAGGCCGGAGACTTCCTGGAAGTGCATTTCCGCCGCATCCCACTTCACCGAGAAGCGGAACTTGGGAAGCGGCCACACCGTGGTCGATTGCGCTGATCCGTCGTCTGCCATGGTCTGCCTCCTGAAGGGTCAAATGATGATTCGTGAAGCTTGTCGAAGATCGCCACCAACGCGCGATCACGACTTCTGCATCTGCTGCTGGAAGGTGATCTCGATGAACTCGGCCGGGCGGCTGATCGCCACCAGCACCGTCACGCGCAGRATCCCCTCGAGGATGTCCTCGGGCGTCATCGTCTCGCCCAGCCCCACGTGCACGCTGAACGCGTCGTCCGGCACCGCGCCGGCCAGGCCGCCGCGCTTCCAGATGCCGGTCAGGAAGTTGGTGACCATGCTCTTGATCGTCACCCAGGTGTTCGACACGTTCGGCTCGAACACCATCGCCTTGGCCGCCAGGCGGCACGACTCCTCCAGCATGATCATCGTGCGCCGCACGTTGATGTAGCGCCAGTCCAGGCTGTTGCCGTCCAGCGTGCGCGCGCCCCACACCAGCACGCCCTCGCCGATGAACGAACGGATCGCGTTGATCGACTTGCCCTGCGTGGTGACGTTCAGGTCCTCCTGGTCCTCGTGCGAGATCGTCACCGCCGGCGACACCACCCCGTTCAGGCTCACGTTGGCCGGCGCCTTCCAGACGCCGCGCGTGTTGTCGACCATCGTGTAGATGCCCGCCATCGCCGGCGACGGCGGCATCAGGTTCAACCGGTTGYGCGCCTCGGCCATGATGGTGTTGAACAAGGTGCTCGACGCGCCCAGGCTCTTGTTCAGCAAGGCCTTGTGCGTCTCCACCGCCACCTTCAGCGCGGCCGGGTCGAGCAGCTTCTTCTTCTCGTCGTCACTCTTGTCCGAGGCGTTGATGTCGGTCGTGATCTCGGTCGTCCACTGGTCGTCGGTCTTGCTCACGTCCTGCACCGCCTTCCACTGCTGCGCGGTGCGCGCCGGCGTCTTCGGGTCGAGCTGCGCCGGCAGCGCCAGCTCGGCCATCAGCAGCTGGATCAGCACGTCGGGGTTGGYGACGCGGGTGTAGTCCAGGTCCTTGTCCTGCACCACCGTCGTGTTGACCCACGGGTAGTACGCCGTCGCGAAATCGAGGAAGTTCACGCCCAGCGCACCGCGGAAGCCCTCGATCGGGTCGACGCCGGTCGCGTTCTTGCGATCCAGGTGCCCGCCCCACACGTCGAGGATCGCGACCCGGCTGCGCATGCGCCCGCCGCAGTGCTGCAGCATCGCCTGCTGCACCGAGATGCAGTCCTTGGCCGACAGCAGCACCGCATCGGGCACCACGACCATCGTCGGCTCCTGCTCCTTCACCAGCGGCTCGATGCCGGCCATCAGCTTGTCGGGCTCGATCAGCGGCGTCTTGTCGTACTCGCCGACCGACACCACGTAGCACGGGCCGCCGCCGTTCTGGAAGAAATGCAGCATCCCGTAATACAGCAGGAAGCGGCCGCCTTCCTTGCCGTCGGCCTGGGTCAGCAGGAACTCCTTGTCGCCGGCCTTGAAGGCGGCGACCTGGTTCGGATCGGTCTTCTCGGCGATGCCGAACTTCGGGTCCGGCCCGAAGCCGAAGTACTGGTGGTACTCCGCCATCGAACCGATGCGCCACGGTTTCATGTTCAGCGACTTGCCCGCGTTCTCGGCGCGCTGCGTGTAGCCGATGAAGGCCGGGACCGCGGTGGCCACCTCGACCACCGAGTTCGGAAAGGCATTCTTCTCGACGATATAGACGCCGGGGGTCTTCATAGCCATTGCGGCCTCCTCTGCGGTTAGAGCCTGTAAACACTAGCGATGCACATGGATCTCGGAGACCAGGCGGCTTTCGCCGCCGATCTGCTCACGGGCCAGGAACTGCGCTGCCGCCACCGGCAGACGCTTGACCAGCACCTTGTCGCCGCCGCGCTGGCGGCTGCGCAACTGGAATCGACGCTCGCTGCGCTGCGCGAGCGCGATCGGCGCCCGCGAACGGATGGCCACGAGCGGCGCGCCGTTGTCGAGACGGTCCGGCGCGGGTTCGTCGAACTCGACGCCGCTCGCCAGGTCGACGACCTGCAGCTGCGGCTCGGGCCACTCGCCGTGCAGGCAGTATTTCCACACCGTCGCCCGCGCCGCGAGCCGCACGGTGTAGTGCAGCGGTGCCGGCGGCAAGGCCGCCAGCGGCACGCGCAGCACCGCGAGCGGCGGCATCAGGCGGGCGCCGCTGCCCGACGCGTGCCCGAGCGACTGCGACACCAGCGGCCAGGTCAACGGGCGCACCTCGGCCTGCGAGACGGTCTCGCCGGCATGCAGGCGGGAGGAGGACGAAACATCGGACGATGCATCGCCGGCATCGAACCACAGCAATTCGCCGGGCCACTGCGCCGGGTTGTCGGTGCAGGTCGGGAAGACCTCGTCGGTGGCATGCACCTGCCACGCGAGCACCGCCTTCGGCACCACCGACAGTGCCTGCGCCGGGCCGAACAGCGCGAGCGCGCTGCCGGTGTGGCGCTCGATCGCGTCGGTCGCGCGCAGCCACCATGCGGTGTCGCCGGCCGGCACGAAGCGCAGCCCGCGGCATCGCCCGTCGGCGAAGAAGCCGTGCTCGAAATCGACGCGCAGCAGCGGCAGGTACGGGCCCATGTCGATCATGCGGAGGCTCCCACGCCGGCCTGCGCGCGGCGCACCACCGGCAGCTGGGCATCGAACTGGCCGGCATCGAAGGTGACCATGCGCATGCGGTACAGCACCGACGGCAGGTAGCGCCCGCTGAACAGGCCCCACAGGTTGCTCAGGTCGCTGACGCTCAGGTTCTCGATGTCGAGCGTGAGCTTGTCGATGCGCGGATCGAGGTCGGGCGTGTTCTGGTGGTCCAGCACCGGCCACGACTGGAAGTGCGCGATCGTGCTGGAGATGAACTTCAACGCCTCGGTGTAGTTCGACGCGCTGAAGTTGGCGGCGAACATCACCAGCAGGTTCAGCGACACCGGCAGCGGCTGCCGCGCATGGCGGCCCTCGCCCGCGCCGGGCCGCGAGCGGGGGCTGGGCGTGGTGTCGCGCTCGATGTTGACGAGGAACACCGCGAGCTTGTTGTTGATGTTCGCGGCGACGCCGCCATCCGGCTCGTACAGGCTGGAGACGACGACCAGCTCTTCGCCCAGCTGGAACGAGCGCCGCAAGGCGTTGTTCAGCTGGCTGGCGACTTGCGAGATGGCCGCGTCGATCATGGAGGTTCCGGTGGGGCGAGTGGTGAAGGAATGCCCCGACGATAGGGACGCACGCGGCCCGCGCCCATCGGTCAATCTCTGAACTTGGACCTCTTCATTGCTGAGACGCCGGTGGCCAGCGGCTGATGTCGCCGTGCACGGCGTGGATCGCCTGCGCAAGCACGGCGAGCGGTTCGTCCTTCAGCACGTAGCCACGCGCGCCGGCAGCGCGCATCGCGTCGATGATTGCCGGCTCGTCGTGCATCGACAGCACCAGCACGCGCAGGGCCGGGTGGCGCGCCAGCAGCGCAGCCAGCGCGGTCGGCCCGCCGCCGGGCATCTGCACGTCCATCAGCAGCACGTCGGGGTGCACGCGCGCCTGCGCGAGCCAGGCCTGCAGCGCCGGCACGTCGGGCGCCTCGCCGAGGATCTCGAAGCCTCGGCGTGCCAGCAGCTCGGCCACACAGGCGCGGTAGGCCGCGTGATCATCGGCCAGGTAGAGGGTCAAAGGGCGCGCGGCAACTCCCATCGTGGCGCTCAGCGTGAACCGCCGCGGCCCGCCGCGCCATCAGGAAACGGCTGATACGGGCCGGTGCGGAAGCTGAGCCTGCCCGCTCAGGACGGCGTGCGCGCGCCGCTGCGCCACGGCTGGTCGAGCGAGCTGAGGCCCTCGCACAGCGCATAGCGGGTCAGCTCGGCGAGGCTGCTGATGTCGAGCTTCTGCATCACATGCTCGCGGTGCGTCGCGACGGTCTTGATGCTGACGTGCAGCCGGTCGGCGATCTGCTGCGTCGACAGGCCTTCGGACAGCAGCTGCACCATCTCGCGCTCGCGCGGCGTCAGCGCCGCGGTGCCGCCCGCCGCCTGCGGCTGGCCGCGGMTGCGCACTTCCTTGACGACCAGGCCGACCAGTTCGGCACTCAGGTGCACCTGGTCGGCCATCGCCTTGCGGATGGCCAGCGCGAGCTCGTCGTACGAGCAGTCCTTCAGCASGTAGCCCGAGGCGCCGGCCTCGAGCACCGCGAGCACCATGCGGCTCTCGGCATGCACCGACAGGCACAGCACGCGCACCGACGGGTCGTCGGTGCGGATGCGGCGCGTCGCCTCGACGCCGTTCAGGCCCGGCATCGACACGTCGGTGACGACGATGTCCGGCCGCAGCTCGCGCGCCAGGCGCACCGCGCCCAAGCCGTCGTCGGCCTGGCCGATCAGCTCGATGTCCTTCTCGCGCGCCAGCAGGGCGCACAGCCCGTCGCGCATGATGCGGTGATCGTCGGCCAACACGATGCGGATGCCCATGGTCGTTCCTTCGATGCGTGTGCTGTCGGTGCGCCGTCGTTCAGGCCGCGGCGAGTGCCGCCGTGCCCACCGCATTCGGCAACAGGATCGTGATGCGCGTGCCCAGGCTCGCCGCGGACGAGATCTCCAGCCGCCCGCCGATCGCCTGGATCTGCGCCTGCGTGCTGGCCAGCCCGAAGCCGCCGGTACGGCTGAAGACGCCGCGCGAGGCATCGGTTCGGAAGCCGACGCCGTCGTCGGCGACGCACACCTTCAGGCAGCGGCCGTCGCACCACGCGGTGATGCTGACGCGCGCCGCATGCGCATGCTTCTGCACGTTCAGGCACAGCTCGCGCACGCCGCGGAACACGACGGCGAGCACGGCCTCGGGCAGGCTGAGCGGTGGCATCGCGCCATCGAAGCTGACCTGCAGGCGGCTGTCGGCGGCAAGGCGGTCGGCCAGGCTGCGCAGGGCCTGCTCGAGGCCAAGGCGCAGCACCGGGCTGCTGAGGTCGAAGGTGGCGGAGCGCGCAGCGCGCGACGCCTGCGCCAGCAGCGCGCCGATCTCGTCGAGCAGCGCCGTCGCCTCGTCGCCCGGCGGGCTGTCGCGCAACGCACCGAGCTTGAGCCGCGCGAGCGTCAGGAACTGGCCGATCTCGTCGTGCAGGCCGAGTGCGATGCGCTCGCGCTCGCGCGCCTCGGCGACGGTGATCTCGTAGGCCAGCGTGCGCAGGTGGCTGCGCGCGGGCCGGGCGAGCTGCCGCGGCAGCGGCCTGGGGCGGATGCGACCCCGCGCCGGACGACACCCACGACAGCCGGCCCCCGGCTGCAACCGGACCGACGGCTCGACACGTGTTCTCATTGTTCGCTCCCTGGCGATTTGTTGGCGCCCGCAGGCGGCCGCCCTTTGTCGGACAGCGAAACGATTATGGACACGCGAAACGACTTGCGACAGCGATGCCCCGACGCGCTTCAGCAGTTTTCAGCACGCTTCAGGAGGCGCAGCCGCAAGCCGTGCTCAGGCCGTGCAACGGCGCAGGTTCTCGCGCACCGCCGCGGCGATGGCGGTGCGCGTGGCGCGGCGCACGCCGGCCTCGTCGAGACGCTGCGGCAGGCGGGCCGCCTCGGTGCAGACGCGCTCCAGCGCATCGAGTGCGAGGCGCTGC
>NZ_JBFUCB010000287.1:0-7366 GCF_056405435.1 Rhizobacter sp. P1_G5
GCACTGCCGGGACGGGCGCGGCAGGCGTCGCAGTGGTCGGCGGCGAGGCCGGCGTGTCGACAGGAGCGGGCTTTTTCTTGAAGAAACTGAACATGCGTGGGGCGATCGACTCGGGTGGGACTCGCATGTCGTGCGAGTGTGTGACGCATTGTCGGTCAACGCGCCGAAAGCGCCCGAAACCCTGGCTATAATCTGAGGCTCAGGCGCTTTAGCTCAGTCGGTTAGAGCGACGGAATCATAATCCGCAGGTCCGGGGTTCGAATCCCTGAAGCGCCACCAGAGGTAAAGAAGGGCTGAAGCAGCGATGCTTCAGCCCTTCGTCTTTCAGGCATGTAGGCGCTGGTGTAGGCGTCAATCGGGGGCGTAGTCGATCGACGACGGGCCTCGGTAGCCCGTGGGAAAGCCGGACTTGCACTTCGGGCAAGAGTAGTGATACCAGCTGTCCTTGTCCTTCGACGGGTTGAGAATCGATTTCCGACCATCCTCAAAGCAGTGGACRCAAAGCCAATGAGCCGGCTCCTCGCCCTTTTGGCTTTCGCGAAGACCATAGACCAYCACCCCCTGCTCGGGCGTGACCAATCGGTAGCGCAGCTTTTCGACATCCCAGGCTTCGGCCCGCTTCAGGGCGTCTTTCAGTTCACGATTCTCGTCAGCCAATCGCGCCTGATCGCTAACCGCGGCCATCGCGCTGGACTGTGCTGCGAGGATGGTGCTCTGCAGTTCGATGACCTTGCCCTGCACCTCCGCCAGGGACTTCAAATCCAGGAAGCCCTTCGCCAGATCACCAGCGACCTTCAAACTCGACAACGTACCCTGTATCAGACCTATATCCATGGGGGGTCCTCCTAGTCGATGAGCGGTTTGTGCGCAGACCGACCCCACAGGGCCGCCCACGACGACGGGCTAGCCGCGTCGTCGCACCGACGCTTTGGCCAATTCATAGAGGCCAACGATCGCGCCAGGAAGAGCGAAGGCCAATCCTGGGGCGGCGAAAAGCGCCGCACCGTACCACGGCCACCCCCACACGTTGAGAGCGCAGAAGAACGCACCAACGGTCAGGGGAAGTAGCGACCGCAGGAACAACAGCGGAACGATTGCCAGCCAAGCCCAAACAGCGCCGAACTGGTGATCCAACCCGACAAAGCCGGCCCAGATCTGCACCGCACCGAAAGCCAACATGGCGATCATCAACACGACAGTGAGGATCGAACCTAGCATGCTGACTCCCTCGCTCCAACTTGTGCAGTCAGACAGTAGCAGGAAACCAGTTCATCGTTCGAGGCAGCAAATCACATTCGCCCGGCGTTGCTTTGGAGCCTGGCGCTCGAACCCTCAGCGAAGCTGTACCTCCCACGACACCGAGAATGTTTCGCACTTGCTAAACCGGCGGGGGTGCCGCCACACTGCATTCGAGCCGCAGGAAGCCCGATGCACACGAACCCTACCGCCATCACCCTGGAAACGCGGCGCCGAGTCACGGTCGACGCCCTGCACGTCAACAGCACCTACGGATGCGTCATTGAAGGCGTGCCGGACGCCGAGGAGCACACCGAGGTGCTGGTCAAGGCGCACGAGCTCGCCGAGCAGCTGTGGGGCAAACGCCGCGTGCACCTGATCCGACCGCAGGACTGGGACGGCCATGCACCGCTGCCGCCCTGGACATGCGTGGCGTGGCTCACCAGCGACACGCCCATGGACGCGCGGTTCATGGGATCGGAGCTTGTGGTGATCTGGTTCGAGGTAGCCGTGTTCGACACGCCGATCAACGCGATCCTGCAGGACCGGCTCGAGTCGATCGACTGGGAGAAGGTCGCCGAAGACTTCGACTGGTGAATGATTCGACGGTCAGTCGTCGAAGGGCTTCAGGTCCAGCTGAATCCCGTAGTGCTTTCGCTCGCCGCCGCGCTTTGTCCCGCCTCCGACCACCAATGCGTCGCAGTACGTTGTCCGGCCAGTGAGCTTCTTCTGACCGAGACGACGCCGGAACCGCCGCGCATCGTCTCGCGCAAAGTACGCGACCACCACGTCATTGACTCGCACCGATACCGCTTTGTCGTCGTGCGGGTTGTCGTCCTCCGGCACGAGTTCGGCAACGCACGTCGCGTTCGCGTCCGCCTTGCCGTGGTCCCCGGCRATCGCCTGAAGCGCGCGCTGGTAGTTCGACTCTCCCACGACGGCAAATTCGAACGCGCCAAGCGTCGGCCACTTGTGTGGAGCCTCCAGGCCGGGACGATTCGCCGATTGCCCCGCTCGGCTCGGCTTGCCCTTCAGACCTCGCCTGAAGCCTTGGAAGACGACCAGCAACACCAAGCCGGCAATCACACAGAAGACGATCACGCCCATCGCGACTCCTCCCAGCACGCAGTCTACTCACGACACCATTCGGCGAGTGGCCCTTCGTGCTTGCCAAGGTCCTGCTGTCCGACCCACACTGGTGTGCCCTCACCGGAGCCTCCCAATGTCTGATGACCTCGATGCCGCTCGCGCAGTCTCTGACCTCCTGCACGCAACCGAGCAAGAGCCCATCTCGTTGGCCGACGAGCTCAGTGCACGCCGCGAGCGGCGCAACGACGATGGTGTCGCGCGCTGGCGTGCCTGGCTGGCCGAGCATCTCGACAACACGCTGGCCCTGAGCGATGACGAGCTCGAACGCCGGCACGATTTCATTCAGTGGCTGTTCCCACTCGGCAGCCCGAGCCCGTTCAACCGCGACGCGCCGGTCATCGGGCGCCACGCGATGCGCGAAGCTGTCTCAGCAGAGCCGGCACTGCGCGAGGCACTCATCAGATCCTGGTCGCGCATGCTGACGTTCTACGGGCTCGCGGAGGACGACAGCGGCCTGCGCTGGCTACAGGGCCCGGCATCATGGTCGCGAAGCATCACCCACAACGATCGACGCCTCTCGCGCATGCTGCACTGCTTGCACAGCGCTGGCTTGACCGACCAAGCTGGCATGCTGATGGCGTTCCTGGAGCAGCAGTTCGCCGGCGACGCGCAGCACGCTGAGCGGCTCAGCTGGTGGCGACATCAGGTGCTGAGCTGACGGGCGAATACCGGCCTAGACCGAAGGCTTCACGGCCTTCGAGATTGGAGCGGGCGGCTTGGGTGCAGCCTTCTTCGCTTGTGGCTGCGGTGCTGAAGTGTCCGACTTCAGCCAGTCAGGAATCGGGCGCTTCTTTTTCACGTATTCAGCGCGCAGTTCCGCTGTAGTGAAACTCGCCTCTGCGTTAAGCACCATTGATTTGTCGTCACTCAGGTTGACGTTGAGCCCTCGATGCTCCCACGAACAGTACGGCGACATGTCGGCCTCGTTGTAGTCGCATTTCGTTGGCTCGCCGTATCGACTCTTGTATCGGGCAAATGGGATGGCACTCTGCGGGATCCACCTAACCCATTTCACAGTCAACGCTTTATCGTCCGGCATGTCGACCAGTCCCTCCCCAGCTTGGCGCAATGCTTCTACAGACGACGCGGATGCACCAGGCTCTGGAGTGACCCACCTGCGTACCATGGGTCGTAGATCGTCAAAAGCGATCATCAACTTGCCAGGAAAGCCTGGCCCCTCCATGGACATGAACGCCTCATCTTCCTTGACCCACGCCGCTTTGACAGCCTTGAATACCGCATTCGGGTACTTGGCCTTTATGTCCCCAAGGGTGTCCAGGGGCTCAACCCCTTGCAATATTTCTGCGTGCAACTGCTGGCACCAGAATATGAGAAACACTGCGACGAGTCTCATGGTCTGCCCTCCCGCTGTCCCATTGATGAGAGCGTAGGACGCAGGCCGACGTTGTGCAGCAGGGTTTTCGCGCAATGCCGTGACACCAGTCACGTCCCTCTACCAGCACTCCAAACGCTTCCCGTCCGCAGACACCGTGCAGCCCTTCCCTCTTTCCTGGGCACGGAGCACCTGCCGCAGTCGATCGGCCTGGCGGTGGGCCTCTTCGATCGCCGCTGGCCGTTGCGCGACGGGCAGGCGTTTGATCTCAATCAAGCGCGCAGCAAGCGCCTCGCTGATCAACGCGTGCGTCAACTGCTCCGGCATCACATGGGCAGCGTCTCGCGCCGGCGAATCATCTCGGCAATCGGGTCCCAGTTCAGCCGATCGTTATCGGTGGCGTCGGCCGGCTCCAGGTCGGACGGCATCACGATGGGCGTGGGCAGCGCCAGGCTGACCGCCAGCGCGTCGGCGCAGTCTGGCGAAGCCAGCCCCCGAGCCTTCATGCTCTGCTTCGATTCCAGCAGGATCTGGTCGATCGAGGTGAACCCGTACTCGACCGAGCACAGGTCCGTCGCAAGGTCCTCGTCGTCCGGCAATGCGCCGCCGGCGAGCCAGTCGCGCGTGGCGCTCCAGATCTCGGCGCGCCGGTTCGCGAACTTCCGAGGGTCGAGCGCCCTGCTGCCGAACTGGATCTCGTTGACGTCGAACCGCAGCGAACGCAGCCGGTCGATCACACCACCGCCCACGCCGCCGCCGTCGATGTTGATCAGCACCTGGTGCCCGCCACGGCGCAACATGTTCACGTGCTCTGCCACGCGGGACGCCAGCTGCATGGTGTCGACGCCGCGCAGGCGGATCGGCGGGAACGTACGACCATCCCGACCCACGCGGGTGAAGATTACCGACGAGTCGTCGCCGAACCGCGCGGGGTCCACCGCCACGACCACGATCTCGCCGCGGCTTGCCGGCAGTTCGCGTCGCATCGCACTGTCGACCAGGTCACGGCTGATGAACTGCAGGCTGCTCGCGTTCGGGAACACGCCGCGCACGCGCACCTTCACGAAATCGCTGTCCTCGCCGTAGTCGGCGATCCACTCGCCGATCAGCTTCTTGTTCGTGATTGCGACGGTCCGCGAGTCGATCTGCTTCGTCACCCAGCGGTGCCGCTGGCCGTTGAATGCCTCGTGGAACTGCCCGGTGTTGCGGGTGGGGTTGCCGAACGCGAACCACATCGGCTCGCCGTCGGTCAGCCCGCCCTCGGACACATGCCAGATCTTCACCGGCACCGCGCTGGCCTCGTCGTACAGGTAGAACGGCGTGCTGTCGGCCGCGTGCAGGCCCGCGAAGCTCTCGCTGTTCTCCTCGCGGCACGTCTGCGCGTCGCACCGCCAGCTTTCGGGGTGATCGCGCATCATCATGCGCATCGCGCCCTTGCCGGTGGTGATGGTGAACCACTCGCCGAACAAGCTGCGCCGGTTCCACTTTTGGACCTCGGCCCACGTCTTCGATTCCAGCTGCTGGGCCGTGTTGGCAGTGACCACGCCGCGGGCGTTCGGTCGCGTGCTCATGATCCACCCGACGATCCACGAGGTCACCGCGCTCTTGCCAATGCCGTGACCGCTCGACACCGCCATGCGGATCGCATCGACCGCGGTGCGCCCGTCGAACGCGTTGTCACGCACACGCCGGCCGATGTCGTCGAGCAGCTCACACGCCCAGGTGTCCGGGCCGAACTCGCTGTCGAAGCGCGCACGGTATTCGTCCGGCAGCTTGACCACGCGCAGCGCAGCCTCGTGCCCCCAATCGAACGCGAACATGACGAAGGCCAGCGGGTCGGGATAAAGCAGCCCAGCCATCTGCGGCAGCACCAGGGCTGGGTCGATGGCCGGCATTCCGGTGGAGCGCTCGGCGATGAAGCCGATGCGCAACCACCCGCGGGCGATGCGCCCTGTGGCGCCTGCAGTGGTGGCGAGGACCTCGAGCTCCTCGCGCGTGTGCGTTGGCGATCGTGACGCGTGCCGGGCAGCGAGGATGGCCGGCCCGATGGCGAGCGTGTCGCTTTGCGCTTTGGCCTCGGCGCGTTCGAGCCTGCGGGAGATGTCTGCGCGCAGCATCAGGCGAGATCCTCGAAGTCGGCACTGCCGACTGCAGACGCGGGCAGCACCTCGACAGCACGCGGCGCAGCGCGGCCGCGCTCCAGCGCCTGCAGGCGACGCTCGTGCTCGTCGGCGACGATCGCCTTGGCATAGATGTCCAGCACGCGCAGAAGCCGCTCGGCAGCCTCAGCGCTGCAGTGCCCCGTCGCCGCTGCCTGCATAACGGCCGTGGCCTTGTCCTGCAGGGTGCCTGCCTCAGCAAAGCCGGGGATGCTCACCCGCTCGGCATCTTGCCGCGGGATGGGGGCCAGGCGCTCCAGCACCAGCTTCATCGACGCCGGATCGCCGGCCTTCGCCAGCGCGATCGCCTTGTCGAGGATCTCCTGGCGGTGAGGCTCGATGTGCTGGGCAATGCGCTCGGCCATGGACAGGCCACGCGGACGCCCGGGGCTCTTCAGCGCGTGGCCGGGCAGCAGTCGGCCTTCGTCGTCGCGGTCGTCGCTCACGCTACCACCTCGCACGGCGTAGGCACCAGCAGGTTGTAGCCGGTGGCGCGATGCCGGTCGCAGTGGCTCGCACGATGCCCTTCACCGGCGCCATGCGCATGCTCCTGGCCGCAGGTGCATCGGAACACCCAGGCGCCGGTCGGCGACACACGGCAGCGGAAAGCCGGCACGGGGTCGTCGGCGCCGTCCAGGTCACTGGCAGAAGGCGAGATTGAGGTCATGCTGGTGGTGATCAACGGTCGATGGTCCAGCCCGAGGGCCAGCAGATAGGGAGCGGGCGCCCACGCGAAGGTGGCGCTGGCGGCGGTGGTGGATAGACCGGCGGCGCACCGGTGGTCACAACAGCACTGACCCGCGCCCCGGCTGGCCAATCGGCAGACGCGGTCAGCCGCAACTGGCCACTGCTGTCGTTCGCCCTGGGAAACGTGGTCGCGAGCATCAGGGACGGCTGGAACGTCAGGCTTGACCGAAGCTCAGCCCGATAGAGGCGACCCCATTGCCACAGAGGCGGCCAGCCAGCCATGCTGATGAAGTCCAGGTCGAGCGTCGCTCGGCTGCCGATGCTCGGCACGTTGCTGAACGTGAGCTCGATGTGGCTGACCTGGCCGTAGGGCGCCGGCGGGACTGCCGGGCTCAGCATCACACCGGCCAGGATTGGCTCATTCGTCCAGAGCTGCATGGCTGCCTCGAGTTCAGGTCGCGGAGCCCGTGCGCGTGGTGAGCGTCACGACCAAGCTGGTCGTGCCGTCACCGGCGGTCACGCGCGGACGAATGCGGCGGTGYGCCGTCGTGGCGACCACGTACAGGCCCGCGGCCGTGATGGCGATCGGCGTCGGCAGCGCTGCGAAGGTGGTGCCATCGTCCGACGCTTCCAGAGTGACCGAGCCGCCCGTGCCGAAGGTGCCCGTGACCTGCACGGTGGCCGAGTCGGCTGCCGCGATCTGGTCGTACGGCGTGCCGTCATCACCGTTCAGCAGGCCGGTCCAGCCGACGCCGGTCGAGGTTGCCGGCAGACGCGCGCCGGGCAGGTTGTTGTTCAGGGT
>NZ_JBFUCB010000288.1:0-7325 GCF_056405435.1 Rhizobacter sp. P1_G5
GGCCTGCCCGGCCTGCAGGTGGCCGACAGCAAGGCCGCGCTCGGCCAGCTGGCCGCCGCGTGGCGGGCGCACTGCGCGTTGCCGCTGATCGCGGTGACCGGCAGCAACGGCAAGACCACCGTCACGCAGATGCTGGCGTCGGTGCTGCGCGCCTGGCTCGGCGAGGCGGCGTTCTCGACGCAGGGCAACTTCAACAACGACATCGGCGTGCCGCTGACGCTGCTGCGCCTGCGCCAGGACGACACCTGCTGGCACCGCGCCGGCGTGGTCGAGCTCGGCATGAACCACCCGGGCGAGATCGCCACGCTGGCCGCGATGACCGCGCCGACGGTCGCGCTCGTCAACAACGCGCAGCGCGAGCACCAGGAGTTCATGGCCACCGTCGAGGCGGTGGCGCGCGAGAACGGCACGGTGATCGAGGCGCTGCCGCCGACCGGCGTCGCGGTGTTCCCGGCCGACGACGACTACGCGCCGGTCTGGCATGCGCTGGCCGCGTCGCGCCCGACGCTGACCTTCGCGCTGCAGGGCGCGGCCGACGTGACCTGCGATGCCGAGTGGGTCGGCGACCACTGGTCGCTGATGCTGCACACCCCGGCCGGCTTCCAGGCGGCCGACCTGCGCATCGCCGGCCGCCACAACGTGAAGAACGCGCTGGCCGTCACCGCCTGCGCGCTGGCCGCGGGCTGCCCGCTGGAGGCGATCGTGCAGGGGCTGGCGGCGTTCGAGCCGGTCAAGGGCCGTTCGCAGCTGAAGACTGCCCAGGTGCACGGCCAGCCGGTCACGCTGGTCGACGACACCTACAACGCGAACCCCGATTCGGCGCGTGCCGCGATCGAGGTGCTGGCGCAGCTGCCCGGCCCGCGCTGGCTGCTGCTGGGCGACATGGGCGAGGTCGGTGACCAGGGCCCGGCCTTCCACACCGAGATCGGCGCGTTCGCGCAGGCGCGCGGCATCGAATCGCTGTGGACGGCCGGGGCGCTGAGCCGCCACGCGGCCGACGCCTTCGCCGGTGCGCGCCACTTCGACGACGTGGCGGCGCTGGTCGCCGCGCTGCCTGCGGCCCCGGCGTGTGCCGCGGTGCTGGTGAAGGGCTCGCGCTTCATGAAGATGGAACAGGTGGTGGCCGCGCTGCAGCGCAGCGGCGCCGAAGTACCTGGCAATGGCAACACCAGAGGATCGAACGATGCTGCTTAGTCTTGCCCAGTGGTTGCAGGGTGCCTACCCCGACCAGCTCGGGTTCCTGCGGGTGTTCCAGTACCTGACGATGCGTGCGGTGCTGGCGGCGATGACCGCGCTGCTGATCGGCCTCGCGTTCGGCCCGATGGTGATCCGCCGCCTGAGCGCGCTGAAGATCGGCCAGCCGATCCGCGAGTACGGCGTGCAGGCCCACCTGAGCAAGAGCGGCACGCCGACGATGGGCGGCGTGCTGATCCTGCTGGGCATCGGCATCTCGACGCTGCTGTGGTTCGACTGGAGCAACCGCTTCGTCTGGATCGTGATGCTGGTGACGCTCGGCTTCGGCGCGATCGGCTGGGTCGACGACTGGCGCAAGGTGGTGCACAAGAACCCCGAGGGCATGCGCTCGCGCGAGAAGTACTTCTGGCAATCGCTGCTCGGGCTGGTGGCGGCGCTGTACCTCGCGTTCAGCGTGTCGGAAACCTCCAACCTGCGCGTGCTGGAGCTGTTCCTGCGCTGGGTGCAGAGCGGCTTCTCGAACGACCTGCCGCCCAAGGCCGACCTGATGGTGCCGTTCTTCAAGAGCATCAGCTACCCGCTGGGCGTGTTCGGCTTCATCATCCTGACCTACCTGGTGATCGTCGGCAGCAGCAACGCGGTGAACTTCACCGACGGGCTGGACGGCCTCGCGATCATGCCGGTCGTGATGGTCGGCTCGGCGCTGGGCGTGTTCGCCTACGTCACCGGCAGCTCGGTGTACTCGAAGTACCTGCTGTTCCCGTACATCCCGGGCTCGGGCGAGCTGCTGATCTTCTGCTCGGCGATGGCCGGCGCGGGGCTCGCGTTCCTGTGGTTCAACACGCACCCGGCGCAGGTCTTCATGGGCGATGTCGGCGCGCTGTCGCTGGGCGGCGCGCTCGGCACGATCGCGGTGATCACGCGCCAGGAGATCGTGCTCGCGATCATGGGCGGCATCTTCGTCGCCGAAGCGCTGTCGGTGATGCTGCAGGTGGCCTGGTTCAAGTACACGAAGAAGCGCTACGGCGAGGGCCGGCGCATCTTCAAGATGGCGCCGCTGCACCACCATTTCGAGAAGTCGGGCTGGAAGGAGACGCAGGTCGTCGTGCGCTTCTGGATCATCACGATGCTGCTGTGCCTGGTCGGGCTCGCGAGCCTGAAGCTGCGGTGAACACCCGATGAACCACCTGAAAGACCTCCACGTGCTGGTGCTGGGCCTCGGTGAATCGGGGCTCGCGATGGCGCGCTGGTGCGCCCGCTTCGGCGCGCAGGTGCAGGTGTGGGATTCGCGCGAGAACCCGCCGCATGCCGCGGCGCTGGCCGAGCACGTGCCGGGCGCGACGCTGCTCTCCGGCCCGCTGGACCCCGTGCAGCTGCAGGGCGTGAAGCTGGTGCTGAAGAGTCCGGGCCTCGGGCCGCGCGACCCGCGCGTCGAGCCGCTGCTGAAGCTCGCGTTCGAGACCGGCGTGCTGGTGCAGGGCGAGCTCGACCTGTTCGCGCGCGCACTCGCCGACCTGAAGGCCGCGCGCGGCTATGCGCCCGGCGTGATCGCGATCACCGGCACCAACGGCAAGACGACGACGACGGCGATGGCCTCGCAGCTGATTTCGCGCACCGGCCGCCGCGTCGCGACCGCCGGCAACATCGGCCCGACGATGCTGCAGACGCTGGCCGAGGCGCTGGATGCCGAGCCGGCGCCGCTGGTCGATGAGCTGCCGGACGAGGCGGCGCTGGACGACCTGCCGGAAGCGCCGACGGCGCCGGTGGCCGATGCGGTGATCGAGGACGCCGTCGAGGCGATCTCCGAGAGCCTGCCCGAGGCGCTGCCGGCCGAGGTCACGGGCGATGCCGTGGCGGCGGTGGACGCAGGCGCCGAGCCGCTGACCGAGCCGCTGACCGATCCGATCAGCGACGACGTGCTCGATGCCGCGGTCGAGGAGATCGCCGCGTTGCCGCCTGAAGCGCCCGAGGTACCCGAGGATGTCGAGATGCCGATGGGGGGCGGTCCGCCGCCGCACCTGATCCCGCCGCCGCCGCCGGGCCCGGTGTTCGAGTCGTTGCCCGAGGTCTGGGTGCTCGAGCTGTCCAGCTTCCAGCTCGACGGCGTGYAGGGCTTCGAGCCCGGCGCCGCGACGGTGCTGAACGTCACGCAGGACCACCTCGACTGGCACGGCGACATGAAGGCCTATGCCGGCGCGAAGGCGCGCATCTTCGGCAAGACCGCGGTGATGGTGATCAACAGCGACGATCCGGCGGTCGAGGCGATGGTGCCGGCGCCCCTTCCTGGGAAAGGCCGCTTCGCGAAGCCGATCGAGCGCCACGTCRTCCGCTTCGGCCTCGACGCGCCGAAACGCCCCGGCGACTTCGGCCTGATCCACGAGAACGGCATGGCCTGGCTGGTGCGCGCGATGGAGGCCGACGAGACCGCCAAGCCCAAGGGCCGCGGCAAGGGCGCGGTCGAGGAGGAGGAGCTGCACATCCAGCGCCTGATGCCCGCCGACGCGCTGCGCGTGCGCGGCCGCCACAACGCGGCCAACGCGCTGGCGGCGCTCGCCCTGGCGACGGCCATCGGCTGCCCGCTCGCGCCGATGCTGCACGGCCTGCGCGAGTACGCCGGCGAGCCGCACCGTGTCGAGTTCGTCGCGCTGGTCGAGGGCGTCGAGGCCTACGACGACAGCAAGGGCACGAACGTCGGCGCGACGGTCGCGGCGATCAACGGGCTCGGTGCCGACAAGGCGCCCGGCCAGCTGGTGATGATCCTCGGTGGCGACGGCAAGGGCCAGGACTTCGGCCCGCTGCTCGCGCCGGTGCGCCAGCACGTGCGCGCGGTCGCGACCATCGGCCGCGATGCCGAGGCGATCGAGCAGGCGCTGCGGGGCGCCGGCATCACGGTCGAGCGCCACGAGACGCTGCAGGCCGCGACGCGCTGGGCCTTCACGCGCGCCCAGGCCGGCGACGCAGTGCTGCTGAGCCCGGCCTGCGCGAGCCTGGACATGTTCCGCAACTACGCGCACCGCGCGCAGGTGTTCTGCGACGAGGTGCGGGCGATCGCCGCGGAAGGGGGCAGCGAGGCATGAGCAGCTTGACGGCCCGCTCCGGATTCGACGCGCTGAAGGAGCGCGTGCGCGCGCTGTTCAAGCGCGACGGGTCGGTGCCGATCCGCGACTGGACCGGTGCGTCGGCGAACAAGCCGGTGCAGCTGCAGGGCTTCGACCAGCCGCTGGTGTGGGTGGTGGTGGCGCTGCTCGCGCTCGGCATGGTGATGGTGTATTCGGCCTCGGTGGCGCTGCCCGACAACCCGAAGTTCACGCGCTATGCGCCGACGCATTTCCTGGTGCGCCACATCCTGTCGATCGTCGTCGCGCTGGTCGCCGCGGTGGTCGTCGTGCAGCTGCCGGTGAGCCTGTGGGAGAAGTTCGCGCCGTGGCTGTTCGCCGCCTCGCTGCTGCTGCTGGTGCTGGTGCTGATCCCGCACGTCGGCAAGGGCGTCAACGGCGCGCGGCGCTGGATCCCGCTGGTCTTCACGAACTTCCAGCCGTCGGAGCTGGCCAAGCTGGCCATCGCGCTCTATGCCGCCAACTACATGGTGCGCAAGATGGAGGTGAAGGAGAACTTCTTCCGCGCGGTGATGCCGATGGCGATCTCGGTCGCGGTGGTGGGCCTGCTGCTGCTGGCCGAGCCGGACATGGGCGCCTTCATGGTGATCGCGGCGATCGCGATGGGCATCCTGTTCCTTGGCGGCGTCAACGGCCGGATGTTCTTCCTGATCACCGCGGTGCTGGTCGGCGCGTTCGTGCTGATGATCACCTTCAGCGAATGGCGGCGCGAGCGGATCTTCGCGTACCTGAACCCGTGGGACGAGAAGTACACGCTGGGCAAGGCCTACCAGCTGTCGCACTCGCTGATCGCGTTCGGGCGCGGCGAGGTGCTGGGGCAGGGCCTCGGCTCGAGCGTCGAGAAGCTGCACTACCTGCCGGAGGCGCACACCGACTTTTTGCTCGCGGTGATCGGCGAGGAGCTCGGCTTCATCGGCGTGGCCTGCGTGATCGCGGCCTTCTTCTGGCTGTCGCGCCGGGTGTTCCACATCGGCCGCCAGGCGGTCGCGCTCGACCGGGTGTTCGCCGGGCTGTTCGCGCAGGGCATCGGCATCTGGATGGGCGGGCAGGCCTTCATCAACATGGGCGTGAACCTGGGCGTGCTGCCGACCAAGGGGCTGACGCTGCCGCTGATGAGCTATGGCGGCTCGGCGATCCTGATGAACCTGGTCGCACTGGCGATCGTGGTGCGGGTCGACATCGAGAACCGGCAGATGATGCGCGGGGGACGGGCATGAGCACGGTCTCCAGGCACCTCGTCGTGATGGCAGCTGGCACCGGCGGCCACATCATCCCGGGCCTCGCGGTCGCGCGCGAGATGCAGAGCCGCGGCTGGTCCGTCAGCTGGCTCGGCACCACGCACGGCATGGAGAACCGGCTCGTGCCGCCGAGCGGCATCCCGATGGATGCGATCAGCTTCAGCGGGCTGCGCGGCAAGGGCCTGCTGCACACGCTGACCGGCGGCCTGCGGCTGCTCGGCGCGTTCTGGAGCTGCCTGCAGATCATCCGCCGCCGCCGCGCGAATGCGGTGCTCGGCATGGGCGGCTACGTCTGCTTCCCTGGCGGGCTGATGGCCTCGCTGCTGAACAAGCCGCTGATGCTGGTGAACGCCGATGCCTCGCTGCTGATGAGCAACAAGAGCCTGCTGCCGGTGGCCGATCGCATCGCGTTCGGCTTCGACGGCGAGGCGGCGCACCAGACGAAGCTCGGCGTCGTGACCGGCAACCCGGTGCGCGCCGAGATCGAGGCGCTCGCGCCACCGGCCGAGCGCTTCGCCGGCCGCAGCGGCCCGCTGCAGGTGCTGGTGGTCGGTGGCAGCCTCGGCGCGAAGGTGCTGAACGAGACGGTGCCGCAGGCGCTCGCGCTGCTGCCGGCCGAGCAGCGGCCGCGCGTCACGCACCAGACCGGCGCCGCCCAGCTCGACACGGTGCTGGCCGCCTACGCGACGGCCGGCATCGATGCCGAGGTGCTGCCCTTCATCGATGACATGGCCGCGCGGCTGGCGGCCTGCGACGTGATCGTCTGCCGCGCCGGCGCGGTGACGGTCAGCGAACTGTGCGCCGCCGGCGTCGCGAGCGTGCTGGTGCCGTTGGTCGTCAGCACCACCAGCCACCAGCGCGACAACGCCGAGTGGCTCGCGCAGCACGGCGCCGGCCTGCACCTGCCGCAAACCGAACTGAACCCGCAGCGGCTGGCCGACCTGTTGAAGGGCCTGACGCGCGATGCACTGAACACGATGGCGACGAAGGCGCGAGCCCTCGCCCGACCCCACGCCGCTGCGCGCGTGGCGAATGAACTCGAAAGGCTGGTGGCATGAAGCACGCCGTCAAGCAAATCCACTTCGTCGAAGGTCCACGAGAGCCGACGAAGAACCTCCTCGAAGGGGAGGCCGACGCATGAAGCATGCGGTCAAGCACATCCACTTCGTCGGCGTGGGCGGCGCCGGCATGAGCGGCATCGCCGAGATCCTGCACAACCTCGGCTACACCGTCTCCGGCTCCGACCAGAGCGACAGCGCCACCTCGCAGCGCCTCGCGTCGCTGGGCATCCGCGTGTTCGTCGGCCACGATGCCTCGCACATCGCCGGCGCCGAGGCGGTCGTCACCTCCACTGCCGTGAAGGGCGACAACCCCGAGGTGATCGCCGCGCGCAGCCGGCGCGTGCCGGTGGTGCCGCGCGCGGTGATGCTGGCCGAGCTGATGCGCCTGAAGCAGGGCATCGCGATCGCCGGCACGCACGGCAAGACGACCACCACCTCGCTGGTCACCAGCGTGCTGGCCGAGGCCGGCGTCGACCCGACCTTCGTGATCGGCGGCAAGCTGAACGCGGCCGGCGCGAACTCGCGGCTCGGCTCGGGCGACTACATCGTCGTCGAGGCCGACGAGTCGGACGCCTCGTTCCTGAACCTGCTGCCGGTGTTGTCGGTCGTCACCAACATCGATGCCGACCACATGGACACCTACGGGCACGACTTCGCGAAGCTGAAGTCGGCCTTTGTCGAATTCCTGCACCGCATGCCGTTCTCCGGCGCGGCCA
>NZ_JBFUCB010000289.1:0-7309 GCF_056405435.1 Rhizobacter sp. P1_G5
AGTCCGGGCAGCGTCTGCGCAATGGCTTGCTGGAGTTCTACACGCCGTCAGTCCAGCCCAGCGAGCAAAGCAGGCTGGAGATCGGCGAGCGCTTCTTCTGGATGAGCACGGTGCCGTTCAAGCCCAAGGGCAACAAGCCCTGGAGCCAGGCGGTGCGGGTCGCGTGCCAGCCCTTGCTGCTGCAGTTCATGCACGACCAGTGGGGCGGCCGCGATGTCGTGACGTTCGGAAACGAGGCGTTCTTCTGGTTCGGGATCGGCCAGCCCAGCGAGACCCTGCAGAAGGTTCACGCCTTCTGGGACCAGGGCGACACCAAGTACGAGCGGAGCATCGAAGTGCCGCTGCCCGGCCTGGCGCGCACCGTGCGCCTGCACCCGATGCCCCACCCATCTCCGGCCAATGCGAAATGGCGCGCGCGATTCCCACAGCTGTTCAAGCAGCGGCTGTTGATGTTGAGGTAGTACAGGCGCGTCAGCCGTTCACCGGCCTGAAAAGCTGTGAGTCAACATGCTCGATACCTCGGCGACGACGTCCTGGCACGGAGGTGAAACCCAGCTCATCAGCAGTTCACTGCGAGCCAGAACCTGCTTCGTGTCCATCGATTCCAAGGTGACTTGGAATCTGCGCACCTGGTCCTCCTTGACGGCGGGTGCCTCTTGTCGCACCCGAATGCGGTACTCGGACATCGGCTTGTCGATCGATGCGACCTGGGCCCGCCCGGCGTCGAGCGTGGTGCGATGGAATTCGGGAAGGCATTGGCCCGGGCGTTGGGGGTCAGGTCCTGCCTCGCAGGGGCGAAATCCGCTGGAGTGATGCAATGCCCACTCCACGGCCTCCACCTTCAGACCCTGGCAAGCAGGAGAACTCCTCAGCAGGCAGCCGACAAACCGATAGGTGATCTCGGGGCCGAACAGGTCGACCTCATCAATGAAGATCATCTTCGGCGAGCCCGTGTTGGCCACCTGGACGATCTGAGGTTGGGGTGCATGGGCTTTGCACGCGGCTTGAAACGAATCAATGGCAGCGCTTGTCGCCAGCTCGCGTTCCTTGTCCTTGGCTTTCTCGATCAGCGGATCGACATGGATTCCCCAAAGAATGAGCAGTGGCACGCTGAGGCGAACGGCCCAGGCAGCGAACCAAACGCCGCCAAAGCGGCGTCGCTTCCCGAAAAATGAGGCAATGCAAGCGATCAGCCAAACCAGGACGATCGCGACGGATCGAAGGAGGTCGGCCGCGATGCCCTCGCCCCCCATCGCCAGAGCCATGCCCGGCAGGAGCAGCAGGGCAGCCGAAAAGGTTCGACCGAAGGTAGGTGCCGCCAAGAATTTCATCGGCACCTGCGATCGCTGTCGCAGCACTCCATGGCCGAGCGAAACCACATTCCCGTCATGAAAATCCCCCTCCTCGTTGTGCCGCGATCTTCTCATGTGGTGTGCGCCGGTCTCGGCGCTGTTCAGGCAGCGGCTCCCGGCCTTGTCACCGCAGGCTCCCGGCACCCGGATTGCCCCGAGCCGAGTCATGAAGATCACCGGCTCCTGTCACTGTGGCGCCATCCGGTACAGCGCGGAAATCGATCCGGCCCGCGTCACCATCTGCCATTGCACCGACTGTCAAAAGCTGACGGGCACCGCCTACCGGGTCTCTGTCGGCACGCGGCGCGAAAACTTCGTGCTCGAGCACGGCACGCCGAAGGTCTACATCAAGACGGCCGACAGCGGCGCCGAGCGCGCCCAGTCGTTCTGCCCCGAATGCGGCTCCCCGCTGTTCACCTACGACCTCGCGACCCCCGACACCTACGGGCTGAGAGTCGGCTGCATCGATCAACGCCGGCAGCTCGTGCCGAGCAAGCAGATCTGGTGCCGCTCGGCACTGCCGTGGGCCATGGACATCGCAGCGCTCCCCCGGCGAGAGGGGGAATGACCACGCGCGAGCAACTACTATCGCGCTCTCATCTCTCGCGCCTCACGCCGTGGGCAAAAACAAGCAACCCAAGACCTACTGGGATCTCCTGGAGTCACATCTCGACGCCGTCGATCTCTACGGCACTCCCGAGGCCTTCCTCACCCAGTTCAACCGCYTGCCGCTCGGCGTCGGTCAACTGCTGGCCGCGCACTATGCCCAGTCCGAAATCAACAACGGCGGCCTGCACCAACTCTTCGCCAACTCCACCGGCGTTCTCGCGCCTGAATCCGCCGCCGCGTTCCAAGCGATGGGCCTGGTCGAGTGGGCGGGCGTTCTGCGTGAAGCCATGGCTTTCTTCGGCGAGACGTATCCGCGCGAACGCGAAGCTCGCCGACAGCGCCTTCCCGCGTCCCAGCCGGGGCAGAAGCGGCGCGACTGGGATCCGTTCTACGCGCTCGACGAGCGCTTCTACGCCGTGTTCCGCACCCATGACACCGGGTGGGATGAGGTCGCCGATGCCTACGCCACCCAGGCGTGGAGGTCGCCGTGACGCTGGTTCTGCTTTCCCTTTCGCTAGCGGCGATCGATGCCGAGGCTCCTGGTCACACCACGCCGAGCCCGGCGGATTTCAGCGCTCCCATGCCATCCGCGTCCGACATTCACGATGTTCCATCGGCATTCCGCTGGATCATCGCGAACCACTACGCCACGCAGCCTGCCAACCCTCCGCGCTCCGTTCGAATCGTCGCTGACAAGGGAACCTGCAGCGAGAGCGAGTGCGCGCCCCATGAAAACGTCGTGACGGTTCACGAGTCGAAGGTCACCTTCTGGTACCGCCCGTACTCCGAGCCCGGAGCGCCTCGCTTTGCGGGCTACCCGCTCCGCGGCTTGTTCGACTTCATGCGGGCCGTGATCTGGGAGCGGCTGATCGACGAACGCAAGATCGATCGCTTTCTGCTGGAGCCCGACCTGGTCGGCGAAGAGAAGGCGGCCGTCGACTACTACCAGGCGCTCAGGGAAGAAGCGGCGCGCTTGGCCGATGCAGACATCCAGCAGATCAAGGTGCTCGACACGCTGGCAACACGTTGGTACGCGCTGCAGTTCGAGCGCATCTGCCTCTCGGACGGCGTCCTGGACCTGGGCCGCCGGCTCTTCTTCGCCGAGTCGGGCGAGAGCGAGCCTGCGTACAGGGCGCGAGTCTCCTCGGAGTGCAAGCCAAACGCGGCCCGCTGACAGCCATCTCGCGTCGCTTCGTCAGGCCGTCCGCAGCTTCGGTAGGCCACCCCGCCGCCCACTGCGGGCACCCAAGAATCGATCGACCTCATCGCAGCAGGAGAACGCGACCATGCTGGATCGCCTCAATCGATCGCCCTCGCCCACCATCGGCTCACCCCGCTCCACCGGTCCGTCGGACAACGCGGCCCCCACGCAGCGCCCGCGCGGCCCGAGCGGCCGCTCGCAGAGCCTGGGCCAGCTGGAAACCCTCACCAACCGCCCGCCACCGGGCACCGCCCTGCGGCTCGGCGACATGGCGCCCCGCTCGCCGCTGCCCAATGCGTCGGCGCGTGCGCGACCCGAGCTCAACGAGCCCTGGCTGAACGGCACGCGCGACGGGCTGCTCAGCGCGCACCCGGATGCGGCAGCCGTCACGACGGCGCATCAGTCACTCACGCAGGCCGGCTACGAGTTCGTCGGCTACCACGGCACCCACCATGCGGCGGGCCAGTCCATCATCGGCACCGGCCTGGATCCGTCGCGCATCGGATCGAACAGCGGCACCGCCAAGGGCAGCGGCTTCTACGCGGCGCACCGGCGCGGCTATGCCGACGAGTGGGCCGAGGCGTCGACGCAGACGGGCGAAGTCCATCCGAGAACCTTCGAGCCGGAGCGGAACACGGGCGACGCAGGCATCGAGCGCGTGACGCGCGTCTACGCGCAAGGCATGTCGGCGATGCGCCCGGGCCGCGATGTCGCCTGGGGCCTGCACCCATCGGCGGGTGACCCGCATGACGACAAGAAGCTCACCACGGGCCAGCCGTTGAACGTGCAAGCCGACGTCGGCGACCTCGAGGCCGTGTTCTCGCCGCAGGTCTACGGCAAGCTGGCCGCGATCCCGTCGCTCGGTGCAGACGGTGACGCCGCGGCCCAGCTGAACCAGGGCCGCGCCAAGTGGCCGCCGCACGAGGCGCCGTGATGGCGCAGAACTGACCGGCGAGCCCCGCGCCGGCCAGCCACCCTCAGACATTCGGAAGCGCGATCTCAGCACACGTCTGATGGCGCGAACGCCTGCACTCTCCTATCGTGACGAGGCGCCGGGCCTGCGCACCCGTCCCGAAGGAGCAAGCGTCCATGAGTGCCGCCACGAAACGTCGAGCCGGCCCCGACGGTGAGCCGCAACGCGAGCCTGCGGCATCAGCGGGGTTGCACGAGGGGCCTCGCCCCGGCCGCGCGCAGGCGCTGCGCCTTGGCGCCCTGCAGGCCGCCATCGACCGCTCGCCGCGCATGCGAGCCCAGCGTCGCGCCATTGACGCGGCCTTCGGCCCCACGCGCGCGCGCCCCTCTGCGGCAAGTCCTGTCGTACAGCGGCGCATGGGCATGGAGCTGGAGACGGGCGTGCCGGCGCGCAACAACATGGACCAGACGCTCTTCTACAAGACGCTGATCTACCGTGCGCCGGGTGCGATCTGGCAGGTTCATGCCGACGGCAGCAACCTGGAGTTCGTCACGGACCCGGTCTCAGACCGGGGCGCGCTGCTTGGCGCCATTGGCGAAATGACGGCCTTCATCCGGGCGGCGAAAGACTTGATGGCGACAAGCCAGAGCCCTGACGACCGGATCGCCATCAAGGAGAAAGTCAAGGGCAGCAAGGAGTCTCTCGTCGAATGGGTGAACTACGTGCGCGTGGGCGATGTCGCCGATCGGGTGGGCGTCAACATCAAGGGCACCGACATGGCGAAGATCAAGATCGGGAACTACAACAGCTCGTTCGCGGCGCGTCCCCAGGTCACCTTCGGCATCCCGATGGAGCGGATGTACGAACTCCTCGTCGCGGCGTCTACTCCGAAGCCGGCAGTCAAGTACCGCAACTCGCTCCGGCCGGGCGGATCGCTGAGCAAAACCTACCCGCAGGAGTCACTGCCGATCGTGTCGCAGGGCAAGGGCCCGGATCACATCGACTGGGCTGGCGCCGGGACGCGCCTTGCCCAGAGTCTGCTTGCACAGGGTGTGAGGGGGGTTGACAACGCAAGGGTGGTCGGCCTGACAAGCTTGGTCTTGCGCACCATCAACGATCTGCTCCTCACCTACCAATCGAGGGCGGAGCCCGAATACGTCAAATCCGAATTCACCTTGCTGCACCGGTCCGACTTCCACGCGATGTACATCGCCCTGGGTGATGCGCGGAAATGGTTCACGGTGGACGGCGTCATTGCCGCGAGCAGCTCCGCTCCCGCCGATTTCGACTACCCGGTCTTCAAGCACGGGCTGCCCAATTACGTCGGCGATGTGCTGAAGCCGACGAACCGGGTGCCGACGATCCGGCAATGGCTGCAGTCCATCATCACGCCGCGCGAGTGGCCGGCACCTTCGCAACATGGCGGCGTGAGCAAGGCCGACGTGGCCCGCGCCGACCAGAAGCTGGGCGTTGTTCTCTCGAACAAGGACCTGCTGTCGAAAGGCTTCCTGCGGCACAACAGCTATTCCATGGGCGAGCTCGATGYCGACACTGCCGACCCGCGCATGGTCGCGCCGTTGCATCTGCTCGAAATGCGCAATCTGGTCGGCGGCGGCAAGGCCAGCCAGGTCTCCGTCGACAAGTGGCCTGACCTGGCTGGCGAACTGTTCGACTTCTACGATGCCTGGGTCATCGCACCCCAGAGGCGCCAGGAGAAGCGCGGGGCCGACGAGCGCGCGCGCGCCCGTGACGAGGCCTACAACGCCTACATGGCCCAGCGCAACAATTCGGATGAGCCGGAATTCTGAACAGGCTGTGGGCGCCCAGCGGGCTGATGACCGACAGTTGCGGCGCATCGGCACGATGGAGTCGCAAAGTCAGCTTTTGACCGATGGAGCCGTCGCCGCGAGGCTGACAAGATCTTCTGACGAGCTTTGGACGAAAGAGCCGAGCACTCGGCTCTTCTGAGCCTGCCCAGGGCGCATTCATTCAGCGAATCGACACAAGTCCACGAATGACCACCCAGCGAAAGATCATCAATGATCTCTTTGGTCGTTCTGCGGACAGCGGCAACGGGGGCGTCGCCCAAAGGGGGTTGCTTACTTTCGATGACTTGCACAAGTCGGCCGGGAGCAACAATTTCATCTGGGACGATCTGAAGACAAGAATGAGAGAAGGAACGGTGCCTGCAAAGAAAGGGAGAGCCGGTGGCTATGGAGCGAAGCTGGAATCCAGCGATGATGAAGTGGCCGCCGCACGAGGCGCCGTGACGGTAGCATCGGCCGATGCTTACCACCGCGAGACTCATGCTCAGACGTCCCACCCCAGGGGACCTGCCCAGGTTGTTCGAGATCTATGGTGATCCCGCAACCAACGTGTTCAACCCGTTCGGCCCCTACCCCAACATCGAGAAGGCAGCGACCGTCCTTGCCGGCTGGATCGATCACTGGGATCGACTGGGCTTTGGCCAGTGCGCCGTGGAGACGCTGTCGCAGCCCGGGTTGGTCATCGGCTTTGGCGGGGCGGCATACCGCAACTATGTCGATACCGAGAGGTTGAATCTCGGCTACCGCTTGCACACGGCCGCCTGGGGCCAGGGGTATGCGACGGAATTGGGCGAGCGCGTGCTCCGGCACGCCCTGTTCGATCTGGGCAAGCCCGAGGTCTTTGCCATCGTCCGGCCCATCAACACCCCGTCGATCCGCGTCCTGGAGAAGATCGGAATGCGGCGGACGGGAAGTCTTGACGATGTTCCCGGCCAGGAGCCCAGCCACCTGTACAGAGCCGAGGCCATCCACGCCGATGCGCTATCGCCCACCCGCATGCGGGTCAGCGCGTCGTCGCCTTGAGCAGGCGCGGCGACGCGGACTGGATCCCCGACAGTGCGCTCGGAATCGGGTACACCACGAGCCGCTGGTTGCCGACCCAGAACAGCGTGTCGCCCAGCGGGCTGATCACGAAGGCGCCTCGCACGTCGCAGCCGTAGGCCGGCTGCGCTCCGCAGTCCAGCGCCTGCGTCGTCACGGCGATCTGGCTCAGCTTCGCCAGCGCCGAGGTGCCCGGCTGCACCTGGGTGGTGTCGTACACGTCGATGTGGTCGACGACCAGGCTGTTGTTGTTGGCCGTGACCAGCCGGTACAGCCGCGTTCCGTCGGGGGAGATGACGGCATTGGTGCCGATGGCCGAGCTGATGACTGCCGTGCCGATCAGGCTGAAGTTGACGCCGTCGTAGAG
>NZ_JBFUCB010000290.1:0-7299 GCF_056405435.1 Rhizobacter sp. P1_G5
GCTGACGCACCCCGACGTGAAGGCGCTCAGCTTCGTCGGCTCGACGCCGATCGCGCAGTACATCTACGAGACCGGCGCGCACCACGGCAAGCGGGTGCAGGCGCTGGGCGGCGCGAAGAACCACATGGTGGTGATGCCCGACGCCGACCTCGACCAGGCGGTCGACGCGCTGATCGGCGCCGGCTACGGTTCGGCCGGCGAGCGCTGCATGGCGATCAGCGTCGCGGTGGTGGTGGGCGACATCGCCGACCGGCTGGTCGATGCGGTGGCGGCGCGCGCGAAGACGCTGAAGGTGAAGAACGGCATGGAGCTCGATGCCGAGATGGGCCCGATCGTCACCGCGCAGGCGCTCGAGCGCATCAGCGGCTACATCGACATCGGCGTGCAGGAAGGCGCGCAGCTGGTGGTCGACGGTCGCGGCTTGCGCGTGCCCGGGCACGACGGCGGCTTCTGGATCGGCGGCACGCTGTTCGACCACGTGACGCCGCAGATGCGCATCTACCGCGAGGAGATCTTCGGGCCGGTGCTGGCCGTCGTGCGGGTGCCGGATTTCGCGGCGGCGCTCGCGCTCGTCAACGCGCACGAGTTCGGCAACGGCGTCGCCTGCTTCACGAGCGACGGCAACGTCGCACGCGAGTTCGCACGGCGCGTGCAGGTCGGCATGGTCGGCATCAACGTGCCGATCCCGGTGCCGATGGCCTGGCACGGCTTCGGCGGCTGGAAGAAAAGCCTGTTCGGCGACATGCACGCCTATGGCGAGGAGGGCGTGCGCTTCTACACAAAGCAGAAGAGCGTGATGCAGCGCTGGCCGTCGAGCATCGCGCGCGGCGCCGAATTCGTGATGCCGACCGCCAAATGAACGCTGCGCTCCCGGGGTAAGTGGTCGTAACATCGCCCGCTTCGCGGCGATGACAGCCGCATCACGACACCATCGGGAGGGCACGCATGCGTGCAATATGGAGGAAGGGCGCGCGCGCCCTGGGCGTGGCGCTGTGCGGCCTGTGCGTCGGCACGGCACTGCAGGCGGCTGAACCGGCGAAGGCGCCTGCGGGCGGACTGCTGCCGATCGAGCAGTTCACCAAGTGGCCGGACATTCAAAGCGTGCGGATCTCGCCGTCCGGGCGGCGACTGGCGCTGATCCTGACCGGCCCGACCGGGCGCTGGCGGCTCGGCGTGATGGACCTCGATCCGGTCGGGCAGATCCGCGTGGTGGCGGACTACACCGATGCCGACGTCAAGAGCGCGGACTGGGTCACCGACGACCGGCTGGTGTACGGGGCCGCCGACCCCGGTGCGGAGGTCCGGCAAGGAGGCTACGGTGTGTTTGCCGTCAACCACGACGGCAGCGGATACAACCAGTTGGTCTCGGCCCGCGACACGACGCAGGACCATGCACTCGTCAAGTCGCGCACTCTCCCGTGGGACTGGTACCTGCACTCGCCGGCCCGCGACGGCAGCAATGATGTCTTCCTCAAACACTATGTCTGGGGCAAGGCCGGTGTGCTGGCCAACATCCAGTTGGCGCGGATGGACACGGTGACGATGAAGCTGACCAACCTGAGCCAGGGCGCGCCCGACGGTGTGCGGGATTGGACACTCGATCGGCAGGGCCAGCCCCGTGTCGTGACGGCACAGAGAGATGGCAAGACGAGCGTTCACTGGCGCAATCCGAAGACGGACCGGTGGGAACAGGTGGCTGAGTTCGATTCGTACGACAGCCACGGTGCATCATTCGACCCGGAGATCATCGATGGCGCAGGCCAGTTGCTGGTCTCGGCGGGTATGAATACCGACACCCGCGGCATGTACCGCTTCGACTTCGCCGCGCGTCGCCTGGATCCGGAGCCGGTGATGAGCGTCAAGGGCTTCGACGTGGATGGCGGCTTCGAGGATGATCCCCGAACCGGTCAAGTCCTGGGCGTTCATTTCAGGGCCGACCGCCCGATCAGCGTCTGGTTCGATCCGGTGATGCAACGCCTGCAGCAGGCCCTCGATGCCGCGCTGCCCGCCGGCCGCAGCAACCGCATCATCTGCGGCGAGTGCGAGTCGACCCGCTTCTACGTCGTCCGCTCCACATCCGACCGCCAGCCAGGCGAGTACTTCCTGTTCGACAAGAAGAAGAACTCGCTGGAAAAGATCGCCTCGCAGCGCCCCTGGATCGACGAATCGACCCAGGGCACCCGCAGCTTTCACCGCGTGAAGATGCGCGACGGCCTCGCCATCCCGGTCTATATCACGAGCCCGAAAGGCGCCTCCGCCACCGAGCCGCTGCCTGCCGTGATGCTGGTCCACGGCGGCCCTTGGATCCGCGGGGCTGACATCAGCTGGCAGGCAGAGGCTCAGTTCCTCGCGTCACGCGGCTACCGTGTGATCCAACCGGAATTCCGTGGCAGCGAAGGTTACGGTGGCAACCTGTTCCGCGCCGGATGGAAGCAATGGGGGCTTGCGATGCAGGACGACCTCGCCGACTCGGTCAAGTGGGCCGCCGAGCAGAAGTTGGTCGACCCCGCGCGAGTGTGCATCTACGGTGGCAGCTATGGCGGCTACGCCGCGCTGATGGGTGCCATTGCCAGCCCCGGCGTCTACAAGTGCGCCGCCAGCTACGCAGGCGTCACCGACATCGACCTGATGCGCAACCTCGACTGGAGCGACATGTTCGATGACTACAAGAAGTACGGCATGCCCGTCCTGGTCGGCGATCCGGTGAAGGACGCCGCCCAGTTCGCGGCCACATCGCCGCTGAAGCGCGCCGGCGAAATCAAGATCCCGATCCTGCTCGCGCACGGCAGCCTGGACCGCCGCGTGCCGATCGAGCATGCGCGCAAGTTCGTCTCGGCTGCACAGGATGCGGGCGTGGACATCGAGATGGTCGATTACTTCGACGAAGGCCACTGCTTCTGCACGCCAACGAACCAGACCGACTTCTACCGCAAGCTCGAAGTCTTCCTCGCGAAATCGTTGAAGCCTGCGCGCTGACCCGCGACGCCCGGCCCATCGCCGGGCGATCCTTTACTTGAGCTGCTGGACCCAGAACGTCGCCGTCGGCACCGTCGGCACCGCGAAGTAGTCGACCTTCAGCGCGGTGATCTTGTCGAGGGTGTCGAACCCGGCGATGACCTTGCCGAACACCGCGTAGCCGTTCTGGTCGCAGTTCGCGCCCGTCGGCCGGATGTCCAGGCAGGCGTGGTTGTCGACCACGTTGAAGAAGAACTCGCTGGTCGCCGTGGCCGTGTTGGTGCTGCTCTGGCGCGCCATCGCGACCGTGCCCTTCACGTTGCTCAGGCCCTTGTCGCTCTCCAGCGCGATCGGGGCGTAGGTCGGGATGTGGGTCCAGTCGCCGCCGTAGCCACCGCCCTGCACGACGAAGCCCGCGACGACGCGGTGCAGCAGCGTGTTGTCGTAGCGCTTCG
This sequence comes from Rhizobacter sp. P1_G5, assembly GCF_056405435.1. Lineage (NCBI taxonomy): Bacteria > Pseudomonadati > Pseudomonadota > Betaproteobacteria > Burkholderiales > Sphaerotilaceae > Rhizobacter > Rhizobacter sp. P1_G5. Next base: position 3,411 of record NZ_JBFUCB010000290.1, read on the forward strand.
CGGCGACGTACTGCAGGAAATTCGCGACCGTGATCGGCGCCTTGTCGGCGTACAGCTCCATCACGATCTCGCCGTGCGTGGTGAGCATGCAGACGGTGTTCGTCGCGGTGCTGGCCGCAGCAGCGGCCTTGCCGGCATCGCTGCAGCTGGTCGTGGGCGTGGCCGGGATCGAGACCGGCGCGGGCGGGAAGGTGGGCGCCGCCGGGTACGAGGGACTGCTGCTGCCGCCACCGCCGCAGGCGGTCAGGGCAACCATCGCGAACAACGGGATCAGGCGAGAAGTCGACATGGGATTGAACGGAGGGTGGGCCGCCGATGGCGGCGAAGCCGCGATTCTCGGCGACTTCAGAGCTTCTCGGTCTCGCCGGTCTTCGGCTGCCATTTCATCAGCCGCCGCTCACCCCAGCCGACGGCCGCGTCCAGCAGCAGCGCGAAGGCCGTCAGCACCAGGATGCCGGCCATCACGGTGTTGATGTCGAACGAGCCCTCGGCCTGCAGGATCAGGTAGCCGACGCCCTCGGCCGAGCCGAGGTACTCGCCGACCACCGCACCGACGAAGGCCAGCCCCACGCTCGTGTGCAGCGAGCTGAACACCCAGCTGGTGGCGCTCGGCAGGTACACGTGGCGCAGCAGCTGGCGTCGGCTCGCGCCCAGCATGCGCGCGTTCGCGAGCACCACCGGGCTCACCTCCTTGACGCCCTGGTAGACGTTGAAGAAGACGATGAAGAACACCAGCGTGATGCCCAGCGCGACCTTGCTCGCGACGCCCAGGCCGAACCACACCGCGAAGATCGGCGCGAGGATCACGCGCGGCATCGAGTTCAGCGCCTTGATGTAGGGCTCGCAGATCGCCGCCGCCATCGGGCTGAGCGCGAGCCACAGCCCGCACCCGAGGCCCATCGCGGTGCCGAAGCCGAACGCGAGCACCGTCTCCTGCAGCGTGATCCACAGGTGGTGGTAGATGTCGGCGCCCGTCACGAACCAGGCCCACACGCGCGCGAAGATCTTCAGCGGCTCGCCGAAGAAGAACGCCGCCTGCCGGTCGTTCTCGAACAGGAACGGGCGGACCAGGCCGGGTGCGGTCAGCACGTGCCACAGCACGAAGATCGCGACCAGCAGGCCGAGCTGCCACAGGCGCAGGTTGCCCGGGCGGGGCTTGATGTACTTCCACATGGCGTCAGGCTGCGAGTTGCTGCTGATAACCCTTGACCACCTCGTCGCGCAGCACCGACCAGATCGCCTGGTGCAGCTCGACGAAGCGGGGCGCGGTGCGCACCTCGGCCACGTCGCGCGGCCGCTCGAGGTCGATGCGGAACTCGCCGATCGGGTGCGAGCCCGGCCCGGCGCTCAGGCAGACGACGCGGTCGCTCATCGCGATCGCTTCATCGAGGTCGTGCGTGATGAACAGCACCGCCTTCTTCTTGGCGGCCCACAGTGCCAGCACCTCGTTCTCCATCAGCTGCCGGGTCTGGATGTCGAGCGCCGAGAACGGCTCGTCCATCAGGATGATGTCCGGGTCGAGCGCAAGCGTCTGCGCGAGGCTCACCCGCTTGCGCATGCCGCCCGACAGCTGGTGCGGGTAGCGGTCGCCGAAGCCGCCCAGGCCGACGCGGCGCAGCCACTCGCCGGCCTGCGCCTTCGCATCGGCGACGCCGCGGAACTCCAGCCCGGCCATCACGTTGCGCAGCGCGGTGCGCCACGGCATCAGGCTCTCGGCCTGGAACAGGTAGCCGGCCCGCGCGTTCAATCCCGCCAGCGGGCGCCCGAAGACATGCACCGTGCCGCTGCTCGGCGTCAGCAGCCCGGCGGCCATGTTCAGCAGCGTGCTCTTGCCGCAGCCGGTCGGCCCGACCACCGAGACGAACTCGCCGGCGCCGACGGTCAGCGAGACATCGCGCACCGCGGTGTAGCGCTGGCCCGGGTCGTCGCGCGAGATGAAGGTGCAGCTGACGCCGTCGAACTGCAGTGCGGAGGCCTCGGTCATGCTTTCGGGTACTTCGCGTTGGCCTTCTTCACGAACTCGTTCGTGTAGACCGCCTGCAGGTCCAGCTTCGCCGCGGCGATCTCCGGGTCGACGCTGGCCAGTGCGCGCCGCGCCGTCTCGGGGCCGGCCTCGGGGAACAGCCCGTCCACGGACAGCGCGCCCTTCGCGGCGAGGAAGGCGTCGATGTAGACCGCGCGGTCGCCCAGCAGGTAGCTCTCGGGCACCGCCTTGATGATCTCGCCCGGGCCTGCTGCCTGGATCCACTTGTCGGCCCGCACCAGCGCATTCGCCAGCGCCTGCGTCGCGAGCGGGTTCTTGTCGATGAAGGTCTGCGGCGCGTACAGGCAGCCGGCCGGCATCGGGCCGCCGAACACCTTGTCGGCCTCGGCGACGATGCGGGTGTCGGAGATGATCTTCAGGTCGCCGCTGCGCTGCAGCAGCGTGATCACCGGGTCGAGGTTGCTCATCGCGTCGATCTGGCCGGAGCGCATCGCCGCGACCGCGCCGCTGCCGGCTCCCACGCCGATGATCGACACGTCGCTCGCCTTCAACCCCGCCTTCGCGAGCACGAAGTTTGCGAGCACGTTGGTCGACGACCCGGGCGCGGTGACGCCGATCTTCTTGCCCTTCAGGTCGGCCACGCCCTTGAAGGCGGGCATCGTCTTCGGGTTGATGCCGAGCACGATCTGCGGCGCCCGGCCCTGCAGCGCGAAGGCGCGCATGCGCTGGCCCTTGACCTGCATGTTCAGCGTGTGTTCGAACGCACCCGACACGACGTCGGCGCTGCCGCCCACCACCGCCTGCAGCGCGCGCGAGCCGCCGGCGAAGTCGGCGATCGTCACCTCCAGCCCCTCGGCCTTGAAGTAGCCGAGGCTCTCGGCGATGGTCAGCGGCAGGTAGTACAGCAGGTTCTTGCCGCCGACCGCGATGGTCAGCTTCGGCTTGTCGAGCGCCTGCGCGTGCAGCAGGGCAGGAAAGGCGGCCACCGCGCCGGCGGCGGCGCTGCGCAGGAGGATGTCACGACGTTGCATGGTGCGAGATCCGGGGGTCCGAGGAAGCGGCAACTTTAGCCCCGATGACCGGTCGGGCCGTGAGGGTTGCTGCGTAGGCGCTGCCGCGTCACGAAGTCACGTTCGCGCGGGAAGCCCCGGCTCAAGGCGGCAGTGCCCCCGCCGAAGACTGTTCACCACGGGCCGCCGGAAACCGATTCCGGGATGGCGCCGTGCGGTATTGCCGGTCGCGAAGGAGCGCCATGAACCTCGGATCCCCCCGTTTCGCCCTCTCCGTTCTGGCCGTGCTCGCACTGGCCGCCTGCGGCGGCTCGCCGTCGTCGCAGAGCGCCGCGCCGGTGAACGTCACCCCGACCACGCAGCTCGCCGGCTCGGTCGCGGTCGGCGCCCCGATCACCGGCGGCACGCTGCGCATCCTGGACGCCGACGGCGTGCTCGTCGCGCACGACATCGCAGTCGCGGCCGACGGCAGCTTCACGGTGCCCGAGCTCACGGGCAAGGCACCGTTCCGCATCGAGGCCTGCGGCTATGCCGGCGCGAACTACCAGTGCCTGTACTCGGTCGCGCAAGGTCCCGGCACCGCCAACGTGACGCCGCTGACCAGCGCCACCGTGCTGCTGGCCACCGGCCAGTCGCCGGTCGAGCTGATGGCGGGCAGCAGCAGCGTGCTCGATGCCAGCGCCGTCGCCGGCGCGCAGACCCAGCTGCGGGCCGGCCTGTCGGGCGTGCTCAGCGGCAACGTCGCGGCGAACTTCGACTTCATCACCGGCGCGCTGTCGGCCGGATCGCGCAGCGGCTACGACAAGGTGCTCGACGCCGTCGGCGTGACGACCGGCGTCGACGACAAGGCCTTCGTGCAGATCACGCCGCGCCTGGGCAGCGGCAACCTCTACCT
>NZ_JBFUCB010000291.1:0-7296 GCF_056405435.1 Rhizobacter sp. P1_G5
GATCTGGATCTACCTCGGCTGGGTGATCGTGCTGCTCGGCGCGGTGGTCGCGGCGTATGCGCCGAGCCTGCAGATGCGCGTGATCCGCCGGCCGTCCACGCCGGGCTACCTGTTCCAGCTGGCGGTGGGCATGCTGCGCGAGCTGGCGCAGGCGCGCGCGCTCAGCACGCACGGCATCAGCGCGGCGCAGCTGTCGGAGACGCTGCGCACCGATCCGCTGCAGATCGAGCCGCTGCTCGACACGCTGGTCGCGATCGACTGGGTCGGCCGGCTCGACGAGGAGGGCAACTCGCGCTACGTGCTGCTGTGCGACCCCGCGACCACCTCGGCGCAGCCGCTGATCGCTCAGGTGCTGCTCGACCCGACGCCGACGCTGCGCGGGTTCTGGCACCGGGCGCAGTTCGGCAACATGATGTTGAGGGACGTGATCGCGGCGGATTGAACGCGGTACGGGTGCATCTGTGTCGGTCGCGGACCGGAACCTCGCGAGTGCGCGCGACCACAGAACGTTTTTGGTTTCCTGCGCCTCTCACCATGCATCGATTGCCCTCCGGCCCTCCGGTCTTCATTCCGAATGTTCCTCTGGCCTCGCGGGACACGGCGCGGAACAGCCATGCGCTCAACAAGACAAATGCGGCCACCACGCTGGCCGCTTTGGATGCTTGCGTGGGTCTGCCGGAATTGACGGCGATGCTCGCCCTCAGGGATCGATGGATACCCGAGGATCCGCTTCGCGAATGCGTGCAATGGATGGCCGTTCTCCATCCCGAGCGGCGACGTCTCCTGGCCGAGCTGGAGACGGTTCGCTCCACATTGCTGGAGGCATCTTCCGTCGACGACCGGGGCGGTCGGGTAGGTGCCATCAAGCGGGCCGCGATGTCGCTGCGCCGGTTGGCTGACCAGTGGCGTGCAGCTCCATTCTTCACTGGCGGACAGTCGCTCGACAAGATCCTCCGCGATATGCCCGACCCAGCGCACGCAGTGTCTGATGATTGGGGCGAACTGATCGTTGCGATCAAGCGTTTGAACCTCGCCGTCGAGTGGCCCGCTGCTGCGCCGATTGATGGCGTGCATGTCCGAGGTCAACTGCGCGCGATCGGTGAAGAGCTCAGATGCGCGACATGGACTCCGCAACTGCAGGCCCGGACATTCTTCAGTTCGTGCGATCGGTTGGGCTCGCTTCCGTTGACGGGATCCGAATGGCTGAGGGCAAGACTGCCCTGGTTCCGTGCCAAGGTCTTCACAGCCAAGACGCCGGAACAACTGGCCGATGCCGTTCAATGGCTGGCCAGCGTCGCGGAGAAGCAGACTTTTCTGGCTGAACTGGCGGCGATCAAATCCGAGCCGTGGCGCGCGGCCACCGCCGGCAATCGTGGCGATGGCCGAGACATCGATTCCGCACTGCGAATGCTTGTGGTGCAGCTGGGACGCTACAAAGATCTGCTGCGCAGGCTTCCGGAGGCAGACCTGATCGCGGCTGCATTGCCCGATCCCGCCGATGCCGTTGGGGAACGCAGGATCAGCCTGTTGTTCGTCATCCAACGGATGGATCATGCAATATCGAGTGTCGACGCCTCGTCCCCTTGCTGCCCGTCCCTCAACTGTCAGGAGGCTGCGGCGGAGATCGCGGCGCATGCCGTGTCATTGGGGATGGGTCGCCTGAATCGACGCCAAAGGGCAGACGCTGTCCAGGCGCTGTGTTGCGCGATGACCCAACTGCCGGTCGCCTTGGAGAAACGCTGGCATTTTCAGGTGCGCTGCGTGATTGCCGAGGTATCCGAAGCTGTCGACGTCATTGGGTTGAAATCGATTCTGCAAAGATTCGCCGCTCAACTGCGGTCAGCCCCGTTGCTCGCATGAATCACGCAATTCTTGCCCCGCCGCTTCGCGCAGTACATCGCATCGTCCGCCAGCTGCAGCAGCCGCTGCGGGTTCTGCGCATCGCCGGGCGCCAGCGCGTAGCCGATGCTCGCGCTGATGCCATGCCGGTCGACGCCCGCCACCGCCTGCAGCATGTGCAGCGCGAGCGCATGCGCGCCGGCGGTGTCGCGCACCGGCGCCAGCACCAGAAACTCGTCGCCGCCGAAGCGGCCCACCGCGTCCTCGGCGCGCACCGCGGCCTGCAGCGCGCGTGCCACCGACACCAGCAGCTCATCACCCGTCCGGTGCCCCAGCCGGTCGTTCACCGCCTTGAACCCATCGAGGTCGACGAAGAACAGCGCCACCGGCAGCTGCACCGCATCGAGCAGCGCCGCCTCGATGCGGTCCATCATCGTGCGCCGGCTCAGCACGTCGGTCAGCGCGTCGCGCTCGACGCTGCGCTTGAGCTGCTGCTGCGTGATCGTCAGCTCGTGCACGTCGACCGTCACGGTGTAGACGCCGATCACCTCGCCGCAGGCATCGAAGTCGGGCACGTAGCTGGTGCGCATCCAGCGCTGCCCCTGGGACGCCAGGTCGACCATGCGCGCGTACTGCACCGTGTGCCCGGCCAGCGCCTGCACGAAGTACGRCTCGTGCTCGGCCCAGCGCTTGGAGCCGCGCACGTCGCCGATCGGCCGGCCCAGCAACTGCTTCGGCTGCTGGCCGGTCGCCTCGACATACGCCTTGTTGACGAAGCGCAGCACGAAGTCGCGGTCGACGTAGGTCAGCGGGAACGGGATGTTCTCGGTGAAGCGGTCGAGCCGCTGGCGTGCGGCGACCAGCGCCTCGCGCTCCAGCACATCCTGGTGGATGTCGATCGCGATCGTGAAGATGCCGTCGACGCGGCCGGCCGGGTCGAGGTGCGGCAGCACCTGGATGCGCGCCCAGCGGCCGGCATGGCAGCCGTGCTTCAGCCGCCGCTCGTAGTTGACGGTGCGCCCCTGCGCGGCCTGCGCGAACGCCCCGCTCGCGCGCTCCCAGGCCTCGTCGCCGTACAGCTCGGCCAGCGTGTGGCCCAGCAGCTCCTCGCGGCCGCGTTGCGCCCAGCTCAGGTAGGGGTCGTTGCAGAACACCAGCCGGTGCTGCAGGTCCCAGCGGCCGATCGGCAGGTCGATCGCATCGATCAGCCGCTCGATGTGGGCGAGCTGCTCGAGGACGGGCAGGTCCTTGGCGTCCATGGCCTGGCTCTAGAACGGGATCCTGCCCACCCAGATGTCCTTGTACATGACCCAGTCGCCCATGAAGCTGTACAGCGGGCGCTTGAACGAGGCCGGCCGGTTCTTCTCGAACACGAAGTGCCCGACCCACGCGAAGCCGTAGCCGCACAGCAGCGCGTAGACGAAGTAGAGCGGCTGGCCGCGCACGAGGCCGGTCACGAGACACAGCAACGCCAGGCTGGAGCCGATGAAGTGCAGGCGGCGGCAGGTGCGGTTCGCATGCTCGCCGAGGTAGTACGGGTAGAACTCCGCGAAGCTCTTCAGCGACTGAACGGTACTGCTGTTCATCGGGCTTCCTCCGAAATGAAGGCCTGGATCGCATTCAACACGGCGTCGGGCACCTCTCCCATCAGGGAATGCCCGGCCGGCAACGCCAGAACCTTCGCATGCAACGCATGGGCCAGTGCGGCGCTCGCCTTCGGCGGCGTCATCTGATCGTGCGCGCCGACGATCATCAGGCTGCCGCAGCGCACCCGGGCGGCCGCTTCGAGCCCGCCGGCGTAGCGGTTGCACACCTGGAAATCCTGGTGGAACAGGTTGCCATGCCCCGCGGCGGCGTGCCCCGCCTGCAGGCGGCGCATCAGCGCCCGGTTCGCGCCGTGCAGCGAGAAGCCCGGCGCCGGGGCCGAAGGCTTGGCGGCGTGGCCGGCGTGCGAGAACGCGTTGACCATGTCGATCGCCTTCAGCGGCGCATCCAGCGAGGTCGACAGCAGCGTGTCGGACACCTTCATCGGGTACGCCGGGCCGAGCAGCACCAGCCGGCTCGCGCGCTCGCCGAGCCGGGCGGCGGCTTCGAGCGCGATCAGCGAGCCCATGCTGTGGCCGACCAGGGCCGCACGCTCGATGCCGGCCGCGGCCAGCAGCGCGAGCAGCCAGTCGGCACAGGCCTCGACGCTCGCCAGCGCCGGCCCGTCGCTGCGGCCGTGGCCGGGCAGGTCGGGCACCAGCACCGCACGGCCGTGGTGCGCGAGCGAGCGGCTCTGCAGCCCCCACACGCTGTGGTCGTGCATCGCGCCGTGGATGAACACTACCGCCGGCAGCCCGGGGTCGAGTGTCTTGCCGCCGGTGTAGACGAAGGCCGCACGGCCCTGCACGTCGAGCTTCATGCGCCACCCGCCTTCTGCGCGGCCCGCAGCGCGCGCGACAGGTCGTCGATCAGGTCGTCGGCATCCTCCAGCCCGATCGACAGCCGGATCGTGCCCTGCGTGATGCCGGCCTGCGCGAGCGCGGCATCGTCCATGCGGAAATGCGTGGTCGTCGCCGGGTGGATCACCAGCGAGCGGCAGTCGCCGACGTTGGCCAGGTGCGAGAACACCTTCAGCGCCTCGATGAAGGCACGGCCCTGCGCGCGCTGGCCCTTCAGGTCGAAGCTGAACACCGAGCCGCTGCCGCGCGGCAGCAGGCGTTTCGCGAGTTCATGGTCGGGGTGGGTCGGCAGGTCGGGGTGGCCGACGCGCGCGACCATCGGGTGCGCAGCCAGGAAGGCGACCACCTTGCGCGCGTTCGCCATGTGGCGCTCCATCCGCAGCGACAGCGTCTCGACGCCCTGCAGGATCAGCCACGCGGTGTGCGGGCTCATGCAGGCGCCGAAATCGCGCAGCCCCTCGCGCCGCGCGCGCAGCAGGAAGGCGCCGACGGTGCTCTCCTCGCTGAACACCATGCCGTGGAAGCCGTCGTAGGGGCGGGTCAGCTCGGGGAATCGTCCGGAGGCGTCCCAGTCGAATTGCCCGCTGTCGACCAGCACGCCGCCGATCACGGTGCCGTGGCCGCTCAGGAACTTGGTGGCCGAGTGGTAGACGAGGTCGGCCCCGTGGTCGAACGGGCGCATCAGCCACGGCGAGGTCAGCGTCGAGTCGACCAGCAGCGGCAGCCCATGCTCGTGCGCGATCGCGCTGACGGTGGGGATGTCGAGCACGTCCAGCCCGGGGTTGCCGACGGTCTCGCCGAACAGCAGCCGCGTCTCGGGGCGGATCGCGGCGCGCCAGCCGTCGATGTCGCCGGGGCGCACGAAGGTGGTGGCGATGCCGAAGCGCGCCAGCGTGTAGTGCAGCAGGTTGTGCGAGCCGCCGTACAGCGCGCTGCTCGCGACGATGTGCGAGCCCGCGCCGGCCAGCGTGCAGATCGCCAGGTGCAGGGCGGCCTGCCCGCTGGCGGTCGCGATCGCGCCGGTGCCGCCTTCGAGCGCCGCGACGCGTTCTTCCAGCACCGCGGTGGTCGGGTTCGAGATGCGGCTGTAGACGTGCCCCGAGCGCTCCATGTTGAACAGCGCCGCGGCATGGTCGCTGCTCTCGAACACGAAGCTGGTGCTCAGGTGGATCGGCACCGCGCGGGCGCCGGTGGACGGGTCGGGGCCGGCGCCTGCGTGCAGCGCAAGCGTGTCGAAGCCGGGGTCGGATGGGCCGGGCATGGGATCTCCTGTCGTTCTTCGCGGCCGCCGGAGGCACCTCGTGGGTGCAGCCGGGGATGTTGTTGTGAAGAATTGTGGGCTATATTGGCCCGACACACCCCCAAGGAGAGGACCCATGAAAGTCGCAGACATCCTGCGTGTCAAGGGCGGCACGCTTTTCACTGTCTCGCCCGACCAGCCGCTGGCGCATGCCGTGCGCACGATGGCCGAGCGCGACATCGGGTCGCTGGTGGTGATGGAGCACGGCGACCTCGCCGGCATGCTCACCTTCCGCGAGGTGATCCTGGCCGTGGTCGGCAACGGCGGCACGGTCGGCACGACCATCGTGCGCACCGTGATGGACGACCACCCGCTGACCTGCACGCCCGAGACCGAGATCGACGAGGTGCGCCGCATGATGCTCGAGCGCCACGCCCGCTACATGCCGGTGATGACGCAGCGCACGCTGATGGGCGTGATCTCGTTCTACGACGTCGCGAAGGCAGTGGTCGACAGCCAGGACTTCGAGAACCGGATGCTGAAGGCGTATATCCGCGACTGGCCCGTCGAGGATCAACAACCTGTTCAGAACTGACGCTGCTCGCTCGGCGAGGCGTCTCCCTGGAATCACGCTTGTTCGCGATGCCACGGATTCAGAAGCCGCGCGCCGGTGGTTTTGAAGTCGGCGACATTTCGGGTGACAACGATCAGGCCGTGAACCAGGGCGGTCGCAGCGATGAGCGCATCGCGATCGGAGCACGGGTCCGGCACGTGCAAGGTGGCACAGCGCAAAGCGACCGTCGTGTCCACGGGGAGAATCCTCTCGCCGAAGGTGCGCAGGACTTGCTCGTCCATCCATCTGCGCAAGTTCGCAGATTGCGCAGCGTCGCGACGCTGCAATCGCAATATTCCAAGCTCCAGTTCAAGAACAGTCACCGCCGAGATCGACAAATCGGCCGCAGTGACGGAAGCCGCCCAAACCACCACATGGGGATCGGCGCGGCCGCTCGGAGCCTTGCGCAGCTCGGACACCACGTTGGTGTCGAGCAGATACATCAGTCGAACTCCGCCGCGCGGTAAGCGGAGCCCAATCGCCCAGGCTCGAACTCGATATCGGCGCCCTCGGACATTCCGAGCAAGTCGACGATGCTCGGCAGGTTTCCCGTGAGTTCGCGATAGCGCTCGTAGGTCATCAACACATGAGACGGCTGGCCGCGGTCCGTGATGACCACCGGTCCTTGTGCAGCGGCCTTCTTCGCACGAGCCGTGTCCTGGTTGAATTCCCTGCTGGAAAGTGTGGTGGTGATCCTCATCGCGGCGTCCTCCATCTACGTAGCAACGTTACTAGATTGACGGTGCGCCGACAACAGAAATGAAAAGGCCCGCCCTTCACAGAGCGGGCCTTCTTCACCAGCGGCTCACTCAGAACGAGTGGCGGATGCCGGTGGTGAATTCCGTGATGTTGCGGTCCCCGGCGTTCGTCAGGCCGGCCGGCACGGCGCTGGCCCAGCGATCAGCATAGCCGTCGCCTTCGTTCTTGAAGCGCGTCACCGCGCTGTACAGCGCCGTGCGCTTCGACAGATCGTACTGGTAACCGACGCCGAAGGCTTGCGTCTTGCCTTCGTTCACGTTCTTGGCCTTGTTCTGCACGTACTGCGCGCGCACCGTGTTCGCGCCGAAGCGGTAGTCGCCGCCCACCCAGAAGCCCTGGCCGTCGGCATCCACCGCGCTGCGGTCGTTCACCGAGATCACGCCGGCCGTGCCGTGCCAGTC
>NZ_JBFUCB010000292.1:0-7244 GCF_056405435.1 Rhizobacter sp. P1_G5
CCCTCGGGCCCCTCGTTTGCCCGAGGCGGTTCGGAAGTTGCTTCGGAAGTAAAGTCACGCGGCACCTAGGCCACCGACAGCATCACGACGATGGCCTGCAGGAACCGGCGAATGATGAAAGCGAGCATGCGTGGGTGAAAAAGGTCCCGAAAGGTGCCGCGTGACTTTACTTCCGAAGCAACTTCCGAACCGCCTCGGGCAAACGAGGGGCCCGAGGGCGCGCATGCATGAAAAAGGGCCGCTCGGTGGCGGCCCTGGCTGGCGATGGAGGTCGTCGATCAGAAGCGGTGGCGCAGCCCGATCGTGAAGCCATTGCGCTTCTGGGCGCCGTTGGCTGCACCGCCGGCACCGTTGAGGCTGACATTGCCAGTCAGCTTGGTGGTGTCGGCTTCGAGGTAGGCGTCGGTGCGCTTCGACAGCGCATAGTCGGCAGCGGCGGTCAGGAATTTCGCGGTGGCATCGGCCGATGCAAGCGGCCCGCTTTGCTTCGCATGGAAATAGTGGATGCCAAGGTTCAGTTCGGTCGTGGCCTGGAAGTTGGTGCCGACGCTCCAGATCTGGCGCTTGTCGGCGGCCAGGAAGGCCGCGCCGCCAAAGCCGCCGTTGGCGGAGCCGGTCCAGAAGGCGCCGAGCGTCGCCCTGTCGGTGGCCGTCAGACCGGAGTCGACCTTGTTCTCACCCCAGCCGACATTGAAGTACCAGGGGCCGGTCTTGTACGACGCACCGAAGGTCGTGGCCTTCAACTTCTTCTCCGAGGCGAACTCGTATTCTTCGTAGCCCACGCCGGCACCGATGCCGCTGTCCGAATAGCGCAGGTAGCCGCCCACGGTTTTCCCACCGGTGGCCGAACCTTCTCCGGCCGACACCTGCAGCGCAGCGCGCACCGGGCCGACTTCGATCAGGTACTTGACCATGTTGTCAGCGCGCGCGCCCACCGCGAAACCGATCTCCGGCTTGTAGGCCTCGAAGTACGGCGAATAGGGGTAGGACGCGTAGGTGCTGGTGACGACGTCGAACAGCACGTTGTACTGGCGGCCGAGGGTCACGCGACCGAAGCCGGTCTGCAAGCCGACCCAGGACTGCTGCCAGAACTGTGTGGCCGCCTGCGTGCCGTTGTCGGGCAACAGGCGGTGCTCCAGGTTGACCAGCGCCTTCATGCCGCCACCGAGGTCTTCGACGGTGTTGATGCCGAGTCGGCTTTGCGACATGCCGCCGCCGATTTCGCGCCACATGCCGGCTTCGGCCTGCCCGGCATTCTGTTCGTTCGACGTGTGCCGCACCGCCACGTCGACGATGCCGTAGATCGTGACACTCGACTGCGCGAATGCCGAAGAACCCATTGCAGCGAGCGCCGCAGTCACCAAGATCGTCTTTCTCACAGTTGTCTCCTGTTGTCGGTAGCGAACTTCTTGTTGCAGGAATTGTCATTGAAGCAGCACGGTCGTGCGCTTTCCTGTTGCTACGCGTTCACTGGCGTAAACCTTGATTGCGACGAAGCCTGGTTCGTTCTTGTTGTGTCAATTCGTGTCACTCAGGTGACATGCCCATGAAAAAGGCCGCCCGAAGGCGGCCTTTGAACGAACTGGATCAGAGAGGCACGGCAAGCCGTGCCGCAGCGATCAGAACGAGTGGCGGATACCAGCTTCGAAGCCTTGCGACTTCTGGCCAGCAGCGATGTTCGGGAGGCTGGTGGCCGAACCACCGGCCACGGCGAACTTCGCAGCACCCTTGTTCTTGATCTGGGCGTACGACGAGTACAGCGCGGTGCGCTTGGACAGGTCGTAGGTCGCGCCCAGCGAGAACTGGTTCGCATCGTCAGCATCGATGCTCGTCGCGCCGATCTTGCCCTTGGCATCCACACGCACGTAGTTCGCGCGCAGCGTGGTCGGGCCGAACGGCACCGACACACCGCCTTGAATCACGTTCTGCTTGGCATCCAGGAACTTGGCTTGCGACACGAAGCCCATCACCTTGACGACGCCGAAGTCGTACGAAGCGCCGAAGTTGCCCTTCTTGTACTTGTCTTCAGCGGCGTTGGCATCGGTCGTGCCATACGAGCCCGACACGTCCAGGGGACCAGCAGCGTAGCCGATACGACCGGCGATGTGCTTCTTGCCCGGGGTGCCTTCACCGGCGGCCACCGAAGCGCGGGCATACAGACCGCCCAGAGCCGGGGTGTAGTAGCTGACCATGTTGTCGGCACGGGTGTTCGTGTCAACCAGGGTTGCACCGACGGTCGAGGGAGCGTTGAAGTGACCGACGTCACCCACACCGTTCGTGCCCATCACGTCGTAGTCGGCAAAGCCCGTGTAGGTCGCGGTCAGTTCGCGGCCGGCACGGATTTCACCGAAGTTGCCGAGCAGGCTGACGGTCGAACGACGGTGCCAGAAGCGGTTCGTGCCGTTGCTGGTGGTGCCGCCGTTGCCCGAGTCGGCAGCGAAGCTCGTTTCCAGCCAGAAGCCAGCCTTCAGGCCGCCACCCAGGTCTTCGACACCGCGGAAGCCCAGACGGCTGCTGTTGAGGCCGTCGGTGCTCAGCGACTTGACCTTCAGGTCACCGTTCTTGGTGTAGCGGGCGTTGACGTCGACGATGCCGAACAGCGTGACCGACGATTGCGCCGAAGCTGCACCGGCAAACGCGCCCAGAGCTGCGAGAACGAGTAGAGATTTTTTCATTGCGACGATCTCCTAAGTTGAACAAGAGGTCCCGGTCACCAGAATCCCCGCCGGGGACAGACCGAGCCAACCTCCTCAGTGGAAGTTGGCGTATTGCACCAGAGCGCGGCATGTAAGCAAAGGCTCGTGGCGCTGCATTGGGGGCTTGTGTTGTCTGAGCACAACGTGCACGGAATCGACACGAAAGCGTGCTTGCTGCGCTGGCGCATGCCGGCGCGGACGCCTGTTCGGTATCCTGCGCACATGCCTTCCATCGCACCTCCCGGCCGCTCGCTCTCGCGTCTCGATCACTGGCTGGGCGCAGCCGACAGCGCCCTCAGGACCCTCGCCGCGCCGACACCCGGCGCCGCCTCCAAGCCCACGCCGGCCCGCACGCTGCCGGCCCTCACGCGTGCCGAACAGCAGCTGTCCGGCGCCTTGATGCGCGTCAACCACGTCGGCGAGGTCTGCGCCCAGGCGCTCTACCAGGCGCAGGCGCTGACGGCGCGCGATCCGGCGTTGCGCGCGCACTGCGAATCGGCGGCGCGCGAGGAGGCCGACCACCTGTCGTGGACGCACCAGCGGCTCGTCGAATTGCAGACCCACCGCAGCCTGCTGAACCCGCTGTGGTACGCCGGCGCCTTCGGCATCGGCTGGGCGGCCGGCCTGGCGGGCGACCGCATCAGCCTGGGCTTCATCGTCGAGACCGAACGCCAGGTCGAGGCGCACCTGGCCGGCCACGACGAGCAATTGCCCGCCGCCGACGACGCGTCGCGTGCCATCGTGCAGCAGATGAAGGACGACGAAGCCCGCCACGCGGAAGACGCCAGCGCAGCTGGCGGCATCGCGCTGCCGTGGCCGGTGCGCACCGCGATGCGCCTGGCGGCCCGCGTCATGACGGCCACCGCGCACCGCATCTGACGGGCTCCGACGACGATCAGGCGTCGACGATCTCGAAGCTGGTCGTGATCTCGGCCGTCTTCGCCAGCATGATGGTGGCCGAGCAATACTTGTCGTGCGACATCTGGATCGCCCGCTCGACCGCCTGCGCCGGCAAGCCCTTGCCGCTGACGGTGAAGTGCAGGTGGATTTTCGTGAAGACCTTCGGGTCGGCCGGCGCCCGCTCGGCCTGCATCTTCACCTGGCAGCCGGTCACCTCGTGGCGGCCGCGCTTCAGGATCAGCACCACGTCGTAGGCGGTGCAGCCGCCAGTGCCGGCGAGCACCGTCTCCATCGGGCGCGGCGCGAGGTTGCGGCCGCCGCCGTCGGGCGCGCCGTCCATCAGCAGCACATGGCCGCTGCCGGTCTCGGCCACCATGCCCATCCCGGTCGCGGGCATCCAGTTGATCGTGCATTCCATCGTCTGACTCCAGGCCTTCGCAAAACCGCCACATCCGCCGCAACGGGCGACCGGCATTGTGCATCCCGTCACAACCCCACGCCCGGCAGCGTCGCCGAAGCCCCTCGCCCATATTGCGGCGCAACATGACTGCAGCTACACTCGCGCAATCGATGTCTTCCGGGACATCACCGTTTGTCTCCTCCACCTCCTCCATTGGTGGATTCAGCCCAAGTCAGCAATGACTTGGGCTTTTTTCTGCCTGCACGCCAGCCGTGCGCCGGGGCCGAGCGGTTGGCGACCACTGACGTATCATCCGGCGCCCCCAGAACAACCGCTCCGAGGAGTCCCCCCGATGGCCGGCGCCGCTCGCCCGAAGACATCGCGCCCAGCGCGCCCCGCGCCCGCCAGAGCCGCCGGCTCGCCGCTCGGCCTGTCCGATTACCTGCAGAAGATCCTGACGGCCAAGGTCTACGACGTGGCCGACGAGACGCCGCTCGAGGCCGCACGCAGCCTCTCGAAGCGCGTCGGCAACCAGGTGCTGCTCAAGCGCGAGGACAGCCAGCCGGTATTCAGCTTCAAGCTGCGCGGCGCCTACAACAAGATGGCCCACCTGGACAGCGTGGCGCTGAAGCGCGGCGTGATCTGCGCCTCGGCCGGCAACCATGCGCAGGGCGTGGCGCTCGGCGCCCACAAGCTCGGCTGCCAGGCCGTCGTCGTGATGCCCGTGACGACGCCGCGCGTGAAGATCGACGCGGTGCGCGCCCTCGGCGGCGAGGTCGTGCTGCACGGTGACAGCTACTCCGACGCCTACGTGCACGCGCTGGAACTCGAGAAGGCCCGCGGCCTCACCTTCGTGCACCCGTTCGACGACCCCGACGTGATCGCCGGCCAGGGCACCATCGCGATGGAGATCCTGCGCCAGCACCAGGGTCCGATCGACGCGGTGTTCGTCGCGATCGGCGGCGGCGGCCTGATCGCCGGCATCGCCGCGTACATCAAGGCGGTGCGACCCGAGATCAAGGTGATCGGCGTGCAGACGTCCGACTCCGACGCGATGGTGCGCTCGGTCAAGGCCGGCAAGCGCGTGCAGCTGAGCGACGTGGGCCTGTTCTCGGACGGCACGGCCGTCAAGCTGGTCGGCGAAGAGACCTTCCGGCTGACGCGCGAGCTGGTCGACGACTTCGTGCTCGTCGACACCGACGCGGCCTGCGCCGCCATCAAGGACGTGTTCCAGGACACCCGCAGCATCCTCGAGCCGGCCGGCGCGCTCGGCGTGGCGGCCATCAAGCAGTACGCCGAGACGCACAAGCTGAAGGGTCGCACGCTGGTCGCGATCACCACTGGCGCGAACATGAACTTCGACCGGCTGCGCTTCGTCGCGGAGCGCGCCGAGGTCGGCGAGGAGCGCGAGGCGCTGTTCGCGGTGACGATCCCCGAGGAGCACGGCAGCTTCCGCCGCCTGTGCGAGCTGATCGGCGCGCGCAGCGTCACCGAGTTCAACTACCGCATCTCGGATGCGAACCAGGCGCATGTGTTCGTCGGCCTGGCCACCAGCAACCGCGGCGAGTCGGCGAAGATCGCGCGCAGCTTCGGCAAGCACGGCTTCGACACCATCGACCTGACCGACGACGAACTGGCCAAGCAGCATGTGCGCCACATGGTGGGCGGGCGCAGCGAACTCGCGCGCGAGGAGCGGCTGTACCGCTTCGTGTTTCCCGAACGCCCGGGCGCGCTGATGCGCTTCCTGTCGTCGATGCACCCGGACTGGAACATCAGCCTGTTCCACTACCGCAACCAGGGCGCCGACTACGGCCGCATCCTGGTCGGCATCCAGGTGCCGCGCGGTGACAAGAAGGCCTTCAAGGCGTTCCTCGAAGGCCTCGCCTACCCGTGTGTCGACGAAACCGACAACCCGGTCTACCGGCTGTTCCTGCGCTGACACCCATCGTGTGCACGGACACCACCCAGCTTAGGGATGACACACCATTGCCGCAGCCGCGCAAGCAGCCCCACAATCCGTGCTCGCCAATCGAGGTCGAAATCGAAGTCGAAGTGACGGTGACGCCGGGGCGAATTCCATGACGACCCCTCCGGCACGATCCAACACCCTGCCCATGTCCGTCAACCGTTCGCTGATCTCTCCCACGGCCAACCCCCTTCTCGAGCAGGCCCTGCGCGAGAAGCTGAAGCGCCGCAGCGAGGTGACCGGCAACCTGGGCGAGCTCGAGCCGCTCGCGGTGCGCCTGGGCCTGATCCAGAACACGCTGAAGCCGCGCTTCAGTTCGCCGCAGATCGCGCTGTTCGCGTCCGACCACGGCCTGGCGGTCGACGGCATCAGCCCGGTCGGCCAGCCCTCGACGGCCAGGCTGGTGCAGAACCTGCTGGCTTCGCAGCTGCCGGTGTCGGTGTTCGCGCGCATCCAGGGGCTGGAGCTGAGCGTCGTCGACTGCGGCGTCGCCGAGGCGGTGGCGCCGCACCCGCGGCTGATGGCCCGCAAGATCGCCCACGGCACGCGCAACGCGCGGGTCAATGTCGCGATGACGCTCGACCAGGCGCATGCCGCGATCCGCGCCGGCATGGAGATCGCCGATGCGCTGCCCGGCAACGTGATCGCCTGTGCCGGCGTCGGTGTCGGTTCGCACGAGAGCGCGGCGCTGGTGCTGTCGGGCCTGTCCGGCGAGCCGATCCGCGACCTGGTGTTCGGCGGCCCCGGCGCGCGCGCCGACCACGAAGCCCGGCTGCTGATGGTGCTGCAGGGCGCACAGGGCCGCCACCGCGACGTCACCGACCCGGTCGAGGTGCTCGCGGCCTACGGTGGTTTCGAGATCGCGATGATGGTGGGCGTGATGCTCGTCGCATCGAGCAAGCGCCACCTGATCATGGCCGACGGCGTGCCGGCCTGCGCTGCGCTGATGGTGGCCTCGCGCATCGCGCCGACCGTCACCGACTACTGCGTGTTCTGCCGCAGCCACAGCCATCCCGGCCTCACGCAGACGCTGGGCCTGTTCCACGCGCTCGCGCTGCTGGAGCTGGGCATGGAGAGCACCGACGGCACCGGCGCGACGCTGGCGTGGCCGCTGGTGCGCAGCGCCGCGGCGCTGTTGACCGAGGTCGCGGAGGGCGAGGATCCGGGGCCGTCGCTGCCGGCGGAGTTCGGTCCGGCGGGCAATTCGGGACCGGGGCGCTTCACCCGCGACCAGGTGAGGCCGGGCCGAGCGCCGGGCCGCCCCAAGCCGGCCCGGATCCCC
>NZ_JBFUCB010000293.1:0-7240 GCF_056405435.1 Rhizobacter sp. P1_G5
ATCAAAAATATGTACACCGTTCTCTCATTTATTGCCAATGAACTCGCCCCGTCCTTGACGCATACATCTGTACTACGCGCCCCTCATTTTCTGATGCTTTTTGCAGCTTGCGCGGCGATGATTGTCGGCATTCCTGCAGGTAAGATTGAAGTTCCTACCAATCGCGTGCCGCTCGCGACAAAAGAGGCCGTCATCGACAATTTGCTATACCTGTCAGCGATTATTGACCTCGACGAATCGCCGGCGCAGCAGAGCATGGTGGCATTTTGGACTGCTTCGAAAGCAAATGCCCACCGAGTGGCCAGCCGAAAGGTTCGATTCCCCACCTACGTTCTCGCGCTCACCGGACTGCTCGCAAAGTAGAATGTCGCGACTCGCCGTCCCGGTACGTCGATTTATCCAAGAATCGTCTTGGTTGTCGCGGGAATTCGCGAAAGCTCTGCCAAGCCATTCCGACTCCCACAGATTGATCTGCGAGATGACGGTGATTCGCTTGCACGACAGTTGGTCTCGATGCTGTAGGGAGTTGATCGTTGAATCAGCTTGTGGTCGCACCAAAACTGTTGGCGGCACGTGGATCAACCGAGCACCCACGGTAGGCAGTGCCGGCACTGTTATCCCCGCACTTCTCTCCACCTTCAAGAACAAGAAAACTGAGCCTAAATGGTTCGATGCCGCGGAGTGCATCGACTCTGCGCAAAGGCTCAAAGTGGAAAACCTTACTGCGATTGCCGGCGCACTGGGTGCGACTACCTCACCAGCCAATAAGATACGCCACGTTCGGAACTTCTATGCTCACCGCGGCTACTACACCGCCCGTGAGGCATCAAAGCAGATCGCTTTCGTGAAACCGCAGATGCCGGACGTCTTCGAACTTGGCAAACCAAGTCGCCCGGGTATGTCAGTTTTAGACGAATGGATAATGGGCCTAACCGACACGCTGCGCGCCGCTGCCCAATAAATGGTTCAGCACCATAAAACACACCTCAAGAACCTCAGGCATTACCTAGGGCAACCTTTTGAGTGAGCGCCGGCCTGTTAATCCGTAGGTCCCTGGTTCGAGCCCAGGTCGAGGAGCCAGTATTGACGGGGCCCGCAGCGATGCGGGCCCTTTGTCATTGGCGCCCGATATGAGACGTTTATGAGACGGTGTCTCATATCCAGTAGTTCGGCATCGGCAACTGGTGCCGCGCGCGACCGACTTGCGCAGTCGCCCGCCCATCAGAAGATCGGCCCCAACCTGGCGTGCGATCTGGCATCAGAATGCCGCGTGACCACCGAAATCTACGTCTCCACCGACATCGAAGCTGACGGTCCCATCCCCGGACCGCACTCGATGCTGAGCTTCGGCTCGGCGGCCTTCGACGCGAACGGGCGCCTTCTGAGCACCTTCGCTGCGAACCTTGAGCTGCTCGAAGGCGCCGCCTCGTCGCCCACCACCATGGAGTTCTGGAAGGCCAACCCAGCCGCCTGGGACGCCACGCGCGTGGACTGTCAAGCGCCGGGCGTCGCCATGCCGGCCTACTCGGCCTGGTTGAAGTCACTGTCGGGCAAGCCGGTGTTCGTCGGCTACCCCGCGGCCTTCGATTTCATGTTCGTCTACTGGTATCTGATGCGCTTCGCAGGCGAGAGTCCGTTCAGCCACTCTGYGCTCGATGTCAAGACGTTCGCGATGGCGATGCTCCAGCTTCCCTACCGAGACTCGACGAAGCGGAACATGCCGCGCCGGTGAAAGGAAGACCTCCCTCACACGCATGTGGCACTGGACGATGCGATCGAGCAAGGCAAGATCTTTTGTACGATGCTTGCGGAGAACCGCGCCAGTCGAATCGGAGTCCAAACATGAGCGCCACGTCGTGCCGCCGAACCTTCGCCCGGCTACCATGTCGACATGGACCTGATGCCCCGTTCACGCTGGATTGACGAGTTCGTGATGCAGATGTCGAAGCGCTTCAGCGCTGACTCAGCTGAGGCGCTAACCCGGTATGCGGCCGACGTGTGGATCTACCGACGGCAGCAGATTCCAGCAGACGCAGTTGAGCACCAACGCATGCCGATGTCGCAAGTGAAATTCTGGCCGGCTTTGACAGGCGTTGACGCTTGGCYTGAAGCGCAGGCGGGCATGTACATGGCGATCGAGCCAATGAACGCGTGGGACGACTSCCAGGAGGCAGCGCACATCGCCTACGTCGAACAGCGGCACTTGATCGACGCCGACCCCGTCGCCGCGATCGAACAAATCTACTCGCCTTCTGACGCGGAATCACAATGAACCGTTCTATCGCGGCATTGATCTTTGCTCTCTTCCTTGGCGCGTGCACCGCGTCCGCAAAAATCGACGGTGTCGAGGCTGAAGTCGCCAAGTTCCACGCTTTGTTGGACGAGGGCCGGTTCGAAACCATCTGGTCCCAGGGCTCGACGGAGTTTCAGAAAGCAGTCTCCCRCGAAGAGTTCATCGAGATGCTGTCCGCTGTTCATCGCAAACTGGGCAAGGTTGAGTTGGCGACGCAGGAAGGATGGAGAGTCAACTACACACAGACCGGCACTGTCGTGACGATCTCATACAAGACGAGGTTTGCTGAGGGTGAGGCAGCCGAGCAGTTCGTCTACCAAAATGACAGCAAGCTTCCTCAGTTGTTGCGATACGACGTCTCATCCAAAGTGTTCATCGTCAAGTAGTGCGGAGATCCGCCCTCGCTTGGCGATCGACCATCCAGCGCACCAAACTAGAACAGGTCGCCTTGCGTGTCTGCCTTCACTGCAGGCGGCACCTTCGGCTTCTGAGCACGCTCCACCTTCGGCATCGGCGTCGCTTTGATCTTCTCCACGGGCCACTGTCCGATCACGTTCTCGGCCTCGGCCGGCGACCCGAACAGCCAAGCCTGCTGATCCCGCGGCTCCAGCACAGCGACCATGCGCTTCTCCGGATCGTCGGGGTCCGGCTTGTGCATCCGCTTCATGACAGGGTGATCGTCCGCGTTGATCGTGATCATCGTGTACGTGTCGATGACCTGGCCGGTGGTCTTGTCGATCCAGCTGTTCCACAGGCCCGCCAGGCCGAGCGGACTGCCATCGTTGTTCTCGAACCGCCAGCTCACGTGAGAGCCCGTCTCCCAGCACGGCTCATAGAAGTTGCGTACCGGGATCACGCAGCGCTGCCCTGCCAGCCACACCGGTTTGAACGTGCGGCCCACGCGCACCTTGTCTTCCCACCGCGCGTTGTTCGTCGCGTACGGGTAGGTATCGATGTCCGGCCAGTTCGCCGGCACGAGCTGCCAGCGCCCGACGGCGTAGATGAGGCCGCCGCTCGCGCGGTCCGCGCGCAGGAATTGGCCCTGCTTCTTCGGCCCGACGTGGTGCCCGTCGAAGAAGCGCAATGGAGGCATCGGTCCGCTCACGTCCCAGTAGTCCCAGACTTCCTGCTCAGTTGGCGAGGTGTACAGGTTGCACATCCTCGAACTCTAGCGCCGCGGCGCGCGCCGCCGGTGCAACCACCCTCACCCACCACGCCTGGTCAAACCATTCGGAGTTGCGGCTCGACCTGGTCGACTGAAGCTCCTGCCGTCCCTTGATCAACATGCCGCGCGGGTTGATCCGAACCACCCGCGCTTTGTCCAGCGGGGGCAAGACCCAGCTCATGCCCTCGGGACGACACAGGCCGGCCAACAGCGGCGGATTGCGGTCCCGTGGATCTCGACCAGGCCGGTCCGGCGTCAGGCTCAACACGCCACGATGGGCCGGAACAGACGCAAGGCTCCCCCGCTCGAGGCGCTGACCTCGCTTGTACATCTCCACCACGTCGACCAGCATTTCATTCGGGCAGCACAGGGCGCAGCCAGGCGACAGCTGCTTCTTCGGGTTGCATGGCGCGCAGCCGCTCGTCTCGCCAGAGGTCGAGCGCCACGTCATCCAGCTGCTGTGGATCTACCGTCGGCCACTGCGCCTGCAGCCGCGTCGCCACGCGATGCAGCCAGGTCGCCGGCAGGAAAGACGGGTGATCCATGGCAGAAATGTACTGTACGTTTGTACAGTTCTCAAGGGCGCATTGCACGCCCTCGGCCTGGCGGATCAGAAGAGTCCGGCCGGATCCGCCAGCGGATCCCAGGACCAGATCACCAGCTCGCGCCGGTCGACGGCCTTGCCGCCTCCGCCCACCGTGTAGGCGATGTCCAGCGACTCCATGTGCATGCCCTCGAAGCAACGCCGGATGTCCGGGTGGTCGTTGATGCTCATCATCGCCTTGCCCTTCAGGCTGCGGAAAGCTGCGGCGATCGCCTCGTATTCCTCGAACGGAAACGGCACGCCGTAGCCCTCGGTCTGCCAGTAGGGCGGGTCCAGGTAGAAGAACGTGTGCGGCCGGTCGTAGCGCTCGATGCAGGTCTTCCAATGCAACCGCTCGACGAAGGTGCCGGCCAAGCGCAGGTGCGCGGCGCTCAGCTGCTCCTCGATACGCAGCAGGTTCACCGGTGGCGCGGTCGTCGCCGTGCCCCAGGTCTGCCCCTGCACCTTGCCACCGAAGCACTGGTGCTGCAGGTAGTGGAAGCGCGCGGCACGCTGCACGTCGGTCAGCGTCTCCGCGGGCGTGTCCTGGATCCACTTGAACACCTCGCGACTGGACAGCGCCCACTTGAACTGGCGCACGAACTCCTCGAGGTGATGCTTCACCACGCGGTACAGGTTCACCAGCTCGCCGTTGATGTCGTTGATGACCTCCACGTCGGCTGGCGGGCGGAGGAAGTACAGCGCGGCGCCGCCCGCAAAGACCTCGACGTAGCACTTGTGCGCCGGAAAACGCGGGATGAGCAGATCGGCCAAGCGTCGTTTGCCGCCGATCCAGGGAATGATAGGGTTGGCCATGAGGCTCCAGTTTGGGTGTGGGTACACTGCGCCCCGCCTCCGGAAGGTGGCAGGGCCTTGGCTGGGCTCACAGGACATCTCTGTGGGTTTGGTGGCCGCCGGAGTGCTCCAACACAACGGCGGTCGCCCTGTCTTTTTGAGGCAGTGCAGACGCCTGCACTGCCAGGGAACTGCGGTTCGGCGGCTACTTCACTGCCGGCGCCCGGGCCAGCAGTTCGGTCTTCTCGGCCGAACCGCGGCTCGATCCGAACTCGAACTGGTGCGCGTCTCGCAGGCCGTTGGCGAACTGCTGGGTCAGCATGCCCAGCGGGCCGTTGAGCGCCATGATCAGCGGATTCACGTCGCCGCCCTTCGTCACGCCCAGCCAGGTCACGAAGACCATCGCCGACAGGCACGCGAGCATGCCCACCACGTCGCCGACGATCATCAGGTCCGCGCGCTTGGTCGTCCTGCCGAGCTGGGCGAGTTGCACGTCGCGCTTGCGAGCGTCCTGGCGATCGGCGAGGAAGGCCTTGTCGAGATCGGCCTCGGCCGCAATCACCGCCTGGCGGAAGGCCAGCCGCGCGGCAGGATCGGCTTGGATCGCGCTCAGCGCGGCCTGGCCGCTGTCCTTGCCGGTGACCTGCTTGGCGATGTCGATCACGGTGCTGGCGGCCTGCTCGGCCTGGTCGCTGCCTGTGATCCACTTCAGGATGCCCGGCACGAACTGCGCGAGCGCGAAGGCGGTGCTGATCGGGTCCATCAGGCCTTGCCTCCCGCAGCGGCCGCGATCTCCACGCGGTTCAGCAGCCAGCCGTAGACGAAGGTTTCATCCTTCGCGCGGCGCTCGGCCAGCTCGATGTAGAAGGCGCCCTGCAGCGCGTTGAGTGCGCGCAGCAGCACCACCTGGCCCTCGGCGCCGCGGCGGCGCATGTACTCCCGCAACGCCGCGATCGTCATCGGGCCGGTGCGTCCGTCCGCCTTCACGTCGGGATACCAGCTGCCTTCCTTGTTCAGCACGTTCAGCGCACGCTGCAGGAACGTGGCCGCCTGATCGGCGCCCTGGTTCACTGCGGTGTCGAACAGCTCGCCGGCCACGGCCGGCGCCAGGCTCGCGACCTGGTCGAGCTGCAGCGCATCCCAGTACCGGCTGCGGTAGATCGCCTTGGCCTGGTCGAGGCGGAGCAAGGTCATCGGGCCGACGTAGCCGAAGGCGCGCGCCACCGCTTCGGTGATGCCGTACATCGTCTGGCCGCCGCTGTCGCGCGGGTCGTCGCTGAAGCCGGCTTCCTTGCCGAGTACCTGGTCGAATGCGGTCTCGAAGTTCATCGCTGTGGTCGTCGTGGTTGTCATGGTGTGGGGTGTGGAGGGCGCGGCGTCGATCACTTGCCGAGCAGGCGGCTGAACCAGTCGAACTTCAGCGCGCCCAGGCCAAGCAGCGCCATCACCGCGTACATCRCGAGGCGGCGCAGGCCTCGCCCGAGCTGCCGATCGACGTAGCCGCCCCACACGCCGACCAGGCGCTGCGCGGTGCGCTCGTCGCCGAGCTGGGTCATCAGTTGCGCGGACAGGCGCTCGGCGATGGCCTGCGCGTCGGCATCGCTCAGGCTGCGGGGTTCGTGCTTAGGCGGCATACGCTTCCTCCTCTTCGTCGTTGGCCTGATTGGCGCTTTCCTTCGGCGGACTGGGCAGACCGCTCGCGTTCTGGTTGCGCACATCGCTGCTGAACCGCAGCCCCTTCTCCTCGGCCTTCTTGCGCCAACGGGCAACCTGCTCGAGCACGGTGTCGGGATTGCGACCAGCCTTGCGGATCACCTCGACCTCGCTGATGAAGCCGGCCTGGCTCAACGTCAGCCACGCAGTCGCTTCCTTCGCCATGTCGATCCACGGCATCGACGGTGCGACGTAGAGCACGTCGTCGTTCGTGCCTGGCTTCAAGTCGGCAGGCTTTGTCACCACATCAGAGGCGTTCGCCGCGTTGATGAAATCTTCGACCATCGGCTGCACAGCCATCGACACGAAATCRTCCGTCAGGGTGGCGTAGTGCACCCACTGTTCGACGAGTTCCTGCCGCTGGCTGCTGTACGTGCCGTCGTAGTTGCGGCTGACGCTCGAGTAGCTCGCGCCGATGCCGGCGGCGAAGGCACGCAGCTGCCCGTTGCGGAAGGTGATCAGGTTCGGGTTCGGGCGTTTGCTGTCGATGAGGCCGATCTCCTCCCCCACCGCCAGCGTGTCGATGATGGTGCCGGGCGACAGCCCCACCTGGCGCGGCAGGTCGTTGCCGTTGTCGTCCTTCAACGGCCCCTCGTAGCCTCCGCCATCGGGCGCCTGGCGCTTCACGTAGCCGGTCAGCATGGCCGCCACCTTGGCCGCGATGCGTTCGGACTCCTCGTAGTCCTTGATG
>NZ_JBFUCB010000294.1:0-7231 GCF_056405435.1 Rhizobacter sp. P1_G5
GAGTGCGTGTGCAGCGCCGAGTGCGCGACGGCCGCGAAGGCAGCGCCCGCGGACTCATGGGCTCACTGTGCCGGCCGAGCACTTAATGGCGACTTAGCGCGCACCGCATTCCGTGCGATCCCCCACGACCCGGGGGACTGGCCGCGGCATCTTAAGGCTCGACTAACTCTCGGCTTTGCACAGTGCAGGCATGTCGAACATCAGACTCATTGCCGCACTGATCGCCTGCGGTGCGCTGTGCCCGCCGGCTGCACACGCCGACGACGAGCCCGTGGCGCCCGCCGCCGCCGAGCTGCCCTCCGACGAGAGCCTGGAGCAATCCGGCGCGGTCATCGGCGAGATCCGCATCGACAACCTCGACATCTTCGACACGCGGCTCCAGGAGGAGGACAACGCCGCGTTCCGCCTCGCGAACTGGCTGCACATCCAGACCCGGCGCGAGACCATCGAGCAGCAGCTGCTGTTCAAGCCCGGCGAGCGCTACAGCGCGCGGCTGCTGCGCGAATCGGAGCGCACGCTGCGCGCCAACGGCTACCTGCGCGATGCGGCCATCCGGGTGACTGCCGTGCACGACGGCGTGGTCGACATCGTCGTGGCGACGCAGGACGTGTGGACGCTGAAGCCCGGCGTGTCGTTCGGCCGCAAGGGCGGGCGCAACAGCAGCAGCATCGGCATCCAGGAGACCAACCTGCTCGGCCGCGGCAAGCAGCTCGGGCTGGACATCCAATCGGGCGTGGACCGCACGTCGAAAGCCCTGACCTACCAGGACAGCCAGTTGCTCGGCAGCCGCTGGACGCTGGCGGGCGAGTACGACGACAACAGCGACGGCCGCGCGCAGAAGCTCGCGCTGGAGAAGCCGTTCTATGCGCTCGACACCCGCAGCGCCGGCGGCCTGTCGCTCAGCAACGAGCGCCGCATCGACTCGGTGTATTCGCAAGGCCAGGTCGTCAACCAGTACGACGTGTCCGCCCGGCATGCAACGGCCTACACCGGCTGGTCTGACGGCCTGCGCGACGGTGCCGCGCTGCGCTGGACGGCCGGCCTGACCTTCGACGAGCAGCGCTATGCCGCGCTGCCGGCGCTGGGCAGCGCGAGCGTGGCGCCGGACGGGCGGCGCCTGCTGTACCCGTGGATCGGCGTCGGCTGGATCGAGGACCAGTTCATCGCGACGCACAACCAGGACCAGATCGGCAAGACCGAGGACATCGCGCTGGGCTGGAACGTGCGCGCCCGGCTCGGCGCGACATCCAGCCGGCTCGGCTCCGACCGCACGGCCGGTGTGTTCGACACGGGCTTCTCCAAGGGCTGGATGCCGGACCCGTCGCAGACGTGGCTGCTGGCCGGCACGGCCGAAGGCCGCGTCGAGCGCGAGGGGCTGAGCGGCAGCCTGTTCAAGCTGTCGGGCCGCTGGTACCTGCGGCAGTCGGCGCAGCGCACGCTGTTCGCCGGCATCGGCATCGACCGCGGCGTGCGGCTCGACCCCGACCAGCAGATCACGCTCGGCGGCGACACCGGCTTGCGCGGCTACCCGCTGCGCTACCAGAGCGGCAGCGGGCGCTGGCTCGCCACCATCGAGCAGCGGGCCTATTCCGACTGGTTCCCGTTCCGGCTGTTCCACGTCGGCGGCGCGGTGTTCTACGACATGGGTCGCACCTGGGACGGCGTGCGGCCGGGCGATTCGGCCCAGGGGCTGCTGCGCGACGCCGGCGTCGGGCTGCGCCTGGGCAACAGCCGCTCGGGCCTGGGCACCGTGGTGCACGTCGACGCGGCCTTCCCGATGGACGGCGACAAGTCGATCAAGAAGGTGYAGTTCATCGTCGAGGCAAAACGCAGCTTCTGACTGCTCGAGTCACTGCTTAAGTCACCTCTAAGGCCGGCAAGCGCAGCATGTCGGCCCCCATGGACAACTTCCACCTCTTCGAGCTGATCAACGCACCGGCAGAGCCCCACCCGACGCGCCTGCTGCTGGCCTTGATCGTCGCGCGCTGGCTCATCTGGCTGCTGCCGCCGGCGCTCGGCATCCTGTGGCTGCGCGCGAGCCACGACACGCGGCGCGAGTTGCTGCACCTAGTCGTCGCGGCCGTGTGCGCGGTGGCGATCGCCGAGCTCGTGCGGCATGCGTGGCCGCACCCRCGGCCGTCCGCGCTGCGGCTCGGTCACCACCACCTCGCGCACGCTGGCGACTCGGGCCTGCCCAGCGACCAGGTCACGGTGGTGTGGGCGCTGGGGCTGGCCGCCTTGTGGACGCAGCGGCTGTCGGTGCTGTGCTTTCCGCTGCTGGCCACTGGCTTGCTGCTCGGCCTGGGGCGCGTCTACGTCGGCGTGAATTTTCCGTACGACATCCTGGCGGCGCTGCCGGTGGCGCTGGCCGGCGCGCTGGCCGCGTGGGGGCTGCGGCACCTGCGAGCCCGCTGGCGCAGGATGCGTGCATGAGAGTCCTGTTGATCGAAGACGATGCGATGGTGGGCAAGGCGGTGCACCGCGGCCTGGTCGACGCGGGCTTCGCGGTCGACTGGGTCACCGACGGGCGCGCCGGCGAACTGGCGCTGGGCAACCGCGTCTACGACGCCGCGATCCTCGACCTGGGCCTGCCGAAGAAGGACGGCATGGCGGTGTTGCACACGCTGCGCAACGCGCACAACTCGGTGCCGATCCTGATCGCCTCGGCGCGCGACACGGTGCGCGACCGCATCGACGGGCTGGAAGCCGGCGCCGACGACTACCTGCTGAAGCCCTTCGACCTCGACGAACTGGTGGCACGCATGCGTGCGCTGGTGCGCCGCCACATGGGCAGCGGCACACCCTTCCTGGAGGTCGGCTCGCTGATGCTGGATCCGCTGCGCCGCCAGGTGATGCAGGCGGGCGTCGAGGTCGAACTCTCGCCGCTCGAGTTCTCGGTGCTCGAGGCRCTGATGCGCCGGCCCGGCGCGGTGCTGTCGCGCGAGCGCCTGGAAGAGGCCGTCTACGGCTGGGGCGAGGAGGTGATCAGCAACGCGATCGAGGTGCACCTGCACAACCTGCGCAAGAAGCTCGGCGCCGCGGTGATCAAGAACATCCGCGGCGTCGGCTACCGGGTGACGGAGGGCTGATGCACTCGATCGAACGCTACCTGCTGGCCTGGCTGATGGGCGCGCTCGCGCTCGGCGGCCTGCTGGTCGCCATCGTCACCTACCTGGTCACGCTGGACGAGATGAACGAGGTGTTCGACGCCGACCTGAAGAACGTGGCCCAGTCGGTGGCGCGCTACCACCGCGCCGCCTACGACGCGCGCCGCCACGACGCGCTGGTGCTGCCCGAGCGCAGCGACACGCCCGAGGACGTCGAGATCGTCACGCTGACCTGGACCGCCGACGGCGAGCGCGTGTACGCCTCGGACCCGCGCGTGAAGCTGCCGTTCTCGCGCACCGAGGGGCTCGCGCGGCTCGACGTCGACGGCGAGGCCTGGATCGTCTATTCGAGCGTGGCCGCCGACGGCATCGCGCAGGCGGCGCAGCGCGTCTCGCAGCGGCACCAGATGGCGGCCGAATCGGGGGCCAAGGTGTTCCCGCCGATGCTGGTGCTGGTGGTCGTGGTCGGCGGGCTGCTGCTGTTCGGGCTGCGGCGCGGCCTGCAGCCGCTGGGCGATACGGCGCGCGACGTGGCGGCGCGCAGCGCCCGCTCGATGCTGCCGATCGCCACCGACGGCGTGCCGCGCGAGATCAAGCCGCTGGTGCTGTCGATCAACGACCTGCTCGGCCGGTTGTCGGAAGCGTTCTCGGCGCAGCGGCGCTTTCTGGCCGATGCGGCGCACGAGCTGCGCACACCGGTGACCGCGCTGCGCCTGCAGGTGCACCTGCTGCGCCGCTCGGACAGCCCGGCCGCGCGGCAGGATGCGCTGGACGAGCTGGAGCAGGGCGTGATCCGCTCGGAGCGGATGGTGCAGCAGCTGCTGGCGGTGGCGCGCTCGGAGCCCGATGGCGAGACGATGCGCGTCGAGCAGGTCAGCCTGGACGACCTGGTGCGCTCGGTGGTGTCGGATTTCGCGCTGAAGGCGGAGCACCGGCGCATCGACCTCGGCGCGCAGGTCGGCGCCGGCCTCGCGGCGCAGGCCGATGCGCACCAGCTGCGCGTGCTGCTCGACAACCTGGTCGAAAACGCGCTGCGCTACACGCCGGCCGGCGGCGTGGTCGACGTCGAGGCCGACCTGCAGGACGGGCGCCCGCGCCTGCGCGTGATCGACAACGGCCCCGGCATCCCGGCGGCCGAACGCGAGCGCGTGTTCGACCGCTTCTACCGCGGCGAGGACGCGCAATCGCTGGCCCCGGCAAGCGGCGGCAGCGGCCTGGGCCTGGCCATCGTGCGCGCCATTGCGGAGCGGCATCACGCGAACGTCAGCCTGCACACGCCGGCACGACATGGCGGATTGGAAGTCCGGGTCGTGTTCTCCCAACTTCACGGAGCCTGAGATGAACATGCCCGCCAGCTGGTTTCAATGGGCCCTGCTGTCGGCGGCGTTCGCCGCGCTGACGGCGATCTTCGCGAAGATCGGCATCCGCGGCGTCGACTCCGACTTCGCGACGCTGGTGCGCACCAGCGTGATCCTGGTCGTGCTGGCCGCCTTCGTCATGGCGACCGGCAAATGGTCGAACCCGCTCGCGCTGCCGGGCAGGACCTGGTTGTTCCTGGTGCTGTCCGGCCTGGCCACCGGGGCGTCGTGGGTCTGCTACTTCCGGGCGCTGCAGATCGGCGATGCGTCGCAGGTGGCGCCGGTCGACAAACTGAGCCTGGTGCTGGTCGCGGTGTTCGCGTTCGCCTTCCTCGGCGAGCGGCCGAGCCTGCGCGAATGGGCCGGCATCGCGATGGTGGCGGGTGGGGTGCTGGTGCTGGCGATCAAGCGCTGAAATGCGATCCCGAGGCGCATCACCTGACCACCTTGCTCATTGGGTCAGGTGATCGAACACGGCTTCCACCATCAGCGCGAAAGGCACGCTGTGCGAGCCGTGAATCTGTTCGCCATGAGCCAGGATGAGGATTCACGAGCTTCGAAATGAATGCCTTCTTCGTTGACCTATCGGGTGGTTCTCACTGCGCCAACCTCTTGATCAACCGATACATGAACTCCCGCCCGTCGTACAACTGCTGCACGCCGATGTGCTCGTTCAAGCCATGCACCCCCGTGTTGAGCGGATCGGCGAACAGGCCCGACACGCCATACATCGGGATGCCCACTTCACGAAAGTGACGGCTGTCGGTGGTGGACACGCCCATCGTCGGGATCACCGGCACGCCGGGCCACAGCTCGGCGCTCACCGCCTCAATGGGGCCGATCACGTCGGGCCGCAGCGGCGAAGCGGGCGCCGTCGCTTCACCCTCGCGTGTCAGCGTCACCTTCAGCTTGGGGCCGGCGATCTCGGTGAGCTTGCGGGTGACGAAGCCCAGATCCTCGTCGGGCAGCATCCGGCAGTTGACGCTGGCCTTGGCGCTCTGCGCCAGCGCGTTGGGTGCGTGGCCGGCGTTCAGCATCGTGGCCACGCACGTGGTGCGCAGCAGCCCGACGATGCTCGACACCTTCGACAGGCGGTCGATGGCATCGGGGGCCGGGCTGGCCTTGGCCATCTCCCGCATGTCGCTGGCCATCTGGCCGGACTGCAGCGCCGCACTGCGCTCGAAGTAGAGGCGAGCCGCATCGTTCAGCCGCACCGGGAACTGGTACTGCCGCAGCCGCGTCAGCGCCTCCGCCAGGTCGTAGATGGTGTTGTCCACCGTCGGCCGCGCGCTGTGTCCGCCGGGGCCGGTCGCCTCGAACTCGGCCTGCACGTAGGTCTTCTCGGCGATCTGCACGATGTGCGAAAGCGGCTTGCCGTCCTTCAGTTCGCCGCGCCCGCCCTCGTTGATGCCGAACTCCGCCTCCACCCATGCGCGCCGGTTCTTCAGCAGCCAGCTGGCCCCGTTGGCGGGGGTGTCGCCTTTCTCCTCGTCGGCCGTGAGCGCCAGGACGATGTCGCGGTTCGGCGCGAAGCCTTCTTTCTTCAACTGCCCCAGCACCGAGACGAAGATCGACGCCATCGCCTTGTCGTCGATGCTGCCGCGGGCGGTGAAGGTGCCGTCCTTCTCCTGCAGCTTGAAGGGGTCCGTCTTCCAGTCGCTGCGCTTGGCCTCGACCACGTCGACGTGGGCCAGCAGCAGCAGGGGCTTCTTCGCACCGCTGCCCTTGTAGCGCGCCACCAGGTTGCCCTTGCGCGGGAAGGGCGTGATCACCTCCACCTCGGCGGCCGTGAAGCCGGCGTCGAGCAGGCGCTTGTGCATGGCCTGCGCCGCCACGGTGGTGTCGCCCTCCGAATCCGTGGTGTTGATCTCGACCAGCTCCTGGTAGATGGAGCGGAACAGTTGCTGCTGCGCCGTCAGGTCCGCCGCATCGGCCTGCGCGGCAAACAGCGCCAGCGCTGCGGCAAAGGGCAGGGCAGCTCGCTTCATCCGCATGGCTTGTCCGTACATCGGGTTCACTCCTTGTCGGTCACTTGATGCGGCCATCATGCCTTCATCGCCGCGACGAGCCAGTCCAGCTGGCCACGGACGCGCGCGGAGGTGAGGTGGTCGAGGTAGTCGCGCGAGCTCACGATCTGGCCGTCGCGCACCCGGATCACGAAGATGCCGGGAATCGAGAACGGCTCATCCGCGCCCTCCACGGTCCCCTGGTACTCGAACTCGGCGATGATGACTTCGGGGTCCTTGGTCTCGTGGATGACGATGTTGGTCGCCTTGCGGTTCAGCCGCGGGCTGGCATCGTTGGGCCGGAAGTGTTCGCGCAGCTCGTCCCGGGTGCGCAGGGCGGGGGCGCGAAGCGGGTGAAACGGGTGCACGACGTCGGTCTGCTCGGCATAAAGGTCGGGCAACTCATCCCAGCGGCCCTCCGCGACGCCGTTGACCAATGCGAGGAACACTTCTTTCGGGGTGAGGGGCGGGGGCATTCGATTCTCCGTTTTGTTCACCATGATGTCGAAATCGCCGGCAGTCGCGCATCGCGGAGGTGAAACTGCGGAGTTCGCGATGCCGTGGTGTGCAGCCTGCTCGGCGGCTGGAGAACTGGTGCAATGGTCGAGCGGTAGGCGCATGCAGCGCCGGAGGCGCCGCTCTGCAATTGGACGCGTTCTTTGGCTACGCCGGAGATCGGGGCTCCTGGCAAACAACGCCAAGCCCTTGATCGTATTGGTAGGCCGTGCTGGGCTCGAACCAGCGACCAAAGGATTATGAG
>NZ_JBFUCB010000295.1:0-7197 GCF_056405435.1 Rhizobacter sp. P1_G5
GCGGTCATCGCCCCTGGCGGGGCGATGACTTCCCTCCGCTGACTGGTTTCATGGTCCGTCGCCCAAACTCCCGCCAGGGGCGATGACCGATCCGACCGGCGAGCCACAGACTGCCCACCCGCGCCTTCCGCGCCAACGCAACGCACGAAAACTACGTCCGCGCCAATACCGGCTTCAACGCAACACCGGTATGGCTCGCCTTGGTCTTGACGAGCAGCTCAGGCACCCCGTTCGCCACCACCGTGCCGCCGCGCACACCGCCTTCCGGCCCCAGGTCGATGACCCAGTCGGCCTCGGCGATCACGTCCAGGTCGTGCTCGATGACGACGACGCTGTGCCCACCGTCGACCAGCCGGTGCAGCACGCGGATCAGGCGCTCCACGTCGGCCATGTGCAGCCCGACCRTCGGCTCGTCGAGCACGTACAGCGTGTGCGGCGCCTTGTTGCCGCGCCGGCCCACGTCGTCGCGCACCTTGGTCAGCTCGGTCACCAGCTTGATGCGCTGCGCCTCGCCACCGCTCAGCGTCGGTGACGGCTGGCCCAGCGTCAGGTAGCCCAGCCCCACGTCCTTCATCAGCTGCAGCGGGTGCGCGATGTTCGGCATCGACGCGAAGAACTCCACCGCCTCGTCGATCTCCATCTGCAGCACGTCGCCGATGCTCTTGCCGCGCCAGCTCACCGCCAGCGTCTCGGCATTGAAGCGCTGGCCGTGGCACACGTCGCACGGCACCTTCACGTCCGGCAGGAAGCTCATCTCGATCGTGCGCATGCCCTGCCCTTCGCAGGCCGGACAGCGGCCGTCGCCGGTGTTGAAGCTGAAGCGCGCCGGCATGTAGCCGCGCGCCCTCGACTCCAGCGTGTCGGCGAACAGCTTGCGGATCGTGTCCCAGAAGCCGATGTAGGTCGCCGGGCAGGAGCGCGGCGTCTTGCCGATCGGCGTCTGGTCGACCTCGAGCACGCGGTCGATGTAGCCCCAGCCGTCGATCTTCTCGCAGCCCTGCCAGTTCGGCTTGCCGCCGCGCACGTTGATGAACTGCAGGTTGGCCAGCAGCACGTCGCGCGCCAGCGTCGACTTGCCCGAACCGCTGACGCCGGTGACCGCCACCAGCCGCTTCAGCGGCACGTCGACCGTCACCTGCTGCAGGTTGTGCAGCGAGGCGCCGTGGATGGTCAGCAGCCGGTTCGCCTCGCCCTCCTTCGCGACCTTGCTCGCCACCGACGCGAGGAAGGCATCGACCTCGCGCCGTGCCTTCAGCGGGTGCACCAGCGGATGGGCGAGGAAGCGCCCGGTCACCGAATCGGGGTTCTTCGACAGGTCGCCCGCCGTGCCCTCGGCCACCAACCGGCCGCCGCGCTTGCCGGCGCCCGGGCCGATGTCGATGATGTGGTCGGCGCGGCGGATCGTGTCCTCGTCGTGCTCCACCACCACCAGCGTGTTGCCCTTGTCGCCCAGCTTGTGCAGCGCATCGAGCAGGATCTGGTTGTCGCGCGGGTGCAGGCCGATGGTCGGCTCGTCGAGCACGTAGCACACGCCCTGCAGGTTGCTGCCGAGCTGCGCCGCCAACCGGATGCGCTGTGCCTCGCCGCCCGACAGCGTCGGCGCCGCGCGATCCAGCGTCAGGTAGCCGAGGCCCACTTCTTCGAGGAACTCCAGCCGGCTCGCGATCTCGCTGACCACGTCGCGCGCGATCTCCGCATCACGGCCGGTCAGCGTCAAGGCCTGCACCCACTTGCGCGCATCGGCCACCGACCACTGCGCGATCCACGCGATCGAATGCGTGTCGAAGGTGACGCCGCGCGACACCGGGTTCAGCCGCGTGCCGCCGCAATCGGGGCACGGCTCGTCGACCACGCCTTCGACCTCCGCCTCCTCGGACGGGAAGCTCTGCTCGCGGCCCTTGTTGTCGTCGTCCTGCACCGAGTCGTCGTACGCCTTGCGCTGCTCACGCGTCAGCGCCAGGCCGGTGCCGACGCAGGTGGTGCACCAGCCGTGCTTGCTGTTGTAGCTGAACATGCGCGGGTCCAGCTCGGGRTAGCTGGTGGCGCACACCGGACAGGCACGCTTGGTCGAGAACACCTTCACCTCGCCGAGCTTGCGCGTCGGCGTGCCGGCCAGCATCGCGCCGCGCAGGCCCTTCAGCGGGCTCAGCAGGTGCATCACGCCCTTGCCGATGTCCAGCGCCTGCGCCAGCAGCGTGCGCAGCTCGGCTTCGTTGTCCTTGCCGATCACCAGGTCGCCGACCGGCAGCTCCACGGTGTGCTCCTTGAAGCGGTCCAGCCGCGGCCACGGATCGACCGGCAGGAAGTCGCCGTCGACCCGCAGGTGCGTGTGGCCGCGCGCCTTCGCCCACTTCGCGAGGTCGGTGTAGACGCCCTTGCGGTTGACGACCAGCGGCGCCAGCAGCCCGACATGCACGCCCTGGTGGTCGCGCAGCAGCTGGGCGGCGATGCTCTCGACGCTCTGCGGCCGCACCGGCGCGCCGTCGTTCACGCAGTGCTGGATGCCCAGCTTCACATACAGCAGGCGCAGGAAGTGCCAGACCTCGGTCGTCGTCGCGACGGTGCTCTTGCGGCCGCCGCGGCTCAGCCGCTGCTCGATCGCGACAGTGGGCGGAATGCCGTACACCGCGTCGACCTCCGGCCGCCCTGCGGGCTGCACGATGCTGCGCGCATAGGCGTTCAGCGATTCGAGGTAGCGGCGCTGGCCCTCGTTGAACAGGATGTCGAAGGCCAGCGTGCTCTTGCCCGAGCCCGACACGCCGGTCACCACGCTGAACTTGCCGCGCGGGATGCTGACATCCAGCGACTTCAGGTTGTGCTCGCGCGCGTTCACGATGCGGATTGATTCGTCGCGCTGCACGTCGCGCGCCTTCTTGACGAGGTACTGCAGCGGAACGCCTTCCTCCACCTGGTGCGCGCCGAGGCGCATCGACACGTCGTACTCAGCCAGCGCGCGGCCGGTGTGCGACGTGGGATGCAGCTTCACGTCATCCGGCGTGCCGGTGCACACCACCAGGCCGCCGGCCTCGCCGCCTTCCGGGCCGAGGTCGATCAGCCAGTCGGCCGCGCGGATCACGTCGAGGTTGTGCTCGATCACCACGAGCGAATGCCCGGCGTCGAGCAGCTTGCGGAACGCGCGCATCAGCTTCGCGATGTCGTCGAAGTGCAGGCCGGTGGTCGGCTCGTCGAACATGAAGAGCGTGCCCTTCTTCGCGACCGGCTGGCGGCTCGCGGTCRTCGTCTGCGCTGCCTCGGCGAGGAAGCCGGCCAGCTTCAGCCGCTGCGCCTCGCCGCCCGACAGCGTCGGCACCGGCTGGCCCAGCTTCACGTACTCCAGGCCCACGTCGACGATCGGTTGCAGCACGCGCAGCACCTCGCGGTCCTGCGCGAACATCTGCACCGCCTCGCTGACCGTCAGCTCCAGCACGTCGGCCACGCTGAGCTCCCTGGCCACCTCGCCGGGCAGGCGACGCTCGATCTTCACGTCGAGGATCTCGGCGCGGTAGCGGCGGCCGTCGCAATCCGGGCAGCGCAGGTACACGTCGGACAGGAACTGCATCTCGACGTGCTCGAARCCCGAGCCGCCGCAGGTCGGGCAGCGGCCGTCGCCGGCGTTGAAGCTGAACATGCCGGCGCCGTAGCCGCGCTGGCCGGCCAGCGGCGTCTGCGCGAACAGCTTGCGGATCTCGTCGAACGCGCCGACATAGCTGGCCGGGTTCGAGCGCGCGGTCTTGCCGATCGGCGACTGGTCGACGAACACCGCGTCGGTCAGCCAGTCGGCGCCGAGCAGGCGGTCGTGCTCACCGGGCGTCTCGGTGGCCTTGCCGAAGTGCCGCGCGAGCGCCGGGAACAGCACGTCCTGCATCAGCGTGCTCTTGCCCGAGCCGGACACGCCGGTCACGCACACCAGGTGCTGCAGCGGGAACTCGACCGTCACGTTCTTCAGGTTGTGGTCGCGCGCGCCTTCGAGGATCAGCTTCGGCGTCGCGTCGGTCACCAGCCGCTTCAGGCCGCCCAGGCCGACCTGCTTGCGCCCGCCGAGGTAGGCGCCGGTCAGCGTGTCGGCGCGGCGGATCTCTTCCGGCGTGCCGTCGAACACGATGCTGCCGCCGCGCTCGCCGGGGCCGGGGCCCATGTCGATCAGCCGGTCGGCCGCCAGCATCACCGCCGGGTCGTGCTCGACGACGACCAGCGTGTTGCCGGCATCGCGCAGCCGGTGCATCGCCTCGACGATGCGGTTCATGTCGCGCGGGTGCAGGCCGATGCTCGGCTCGTCGAGCACGAACATCGTGTTGACCAGCGAGGTGCCGAGCGCCGTGGTGAGGTTGATGCGCTGCACCTCGCCGCCGCTCAGCGTGCGGCTCTGGCGGTCCAGCGTCAGGTAGCCGAGGCCGACATCGCACAGGTATTTCAGCCGCGTGCGGATCTCGTCGAGCAGCAGCTTCAGCGCGTCGTCGAGCATCGTGCTGGGCAGCGTGATGCCGTCGAAGAAGCGGCGGATGCGCTCGATCGGCATCAGCATCAGGTCGTGCACCGTCAGGCCGGGCAGCGCCTCGAGCTGGTCGCGCGACCAGTGGGTGCCCTGCGGCAGGAATCGCTTTCCGGGCGGCAGCACGCCGTCGGCATCGGGCTTGCTGCCCAGGCGCCACAGCAGCGCCTCGGTCTTCAGCCGGGCGCCGCCGCAGGTGGTGCACGGCGTGTAGCTGCGGTACTTCGACAGCAGCACGCGGATGTGCATCTTGTACGACTTCGATTCGAGGTACTCGAAGAAGCGCTTGATGCCGTACCACTGCTTGTTCCAGTTGCCCTTCCAGTGCGGCGAGCCGTTGATGACCCAGTCGCGCTGCGCCTCGCTGAGCTGCGACCACGCGGCGTCGCGCGGGATGCCGGCCTCGGCGGCGTACTTCAGCAGGTCGTCCTGCGAGTCTTTCCAGGCCGGCGTCTGGATGGTCTTGATCGCGCCGGAGCGCAGCGTCTTGCGGTGGTCCGGGATCACCAGCCCCCAGTCGACGCCGATCACGCGGCCGAAGCCGCGACAGGTCTCGCAGGCGCCCATCGCCGAATTGAACGAGAACAAGGCCGGCTGCGGGTCGCCGTAGCGCAGGTCGCTGTCGGGGCAGTGCAGGCCGGTGGAGAAACGCCAGAGTGTGGGTTCGCCTTCTTCGGCCACCACATACACGTTGACCCGCCCGCTGCCGCGCTTCAGCGCCGTCTCGATCGCCTCGACCGCGCGCACCTTCTCGGTCCCCTGCAGCCGGAAGCGGTCGGCCACCACGTCGAGCACCTTGCGCGGGCCGGTCGGCGTCGCCACCTCGCGCTCCGCCTGCACGCGGGTGAAGCCGCTGGCCGCGAGCCATTGCTCGATCTCCTCGGGCGTGGTTCCGCCCGGCAATTCCACCGGAAAGGTCACCACCAGCCGCGGATCGCCCTGCGCCGTCCGGCTCATCAGCTCCGCGTAGATCGTCTCCGGGCTGTCATGCCGCACCGGCTGTGCCGTCTGCTTGTCGAACAGCTCGGCCGCCCGCGCATACAAGAGCTTCAGGTGRTCGTTSAGCTCGGTCATSGTGCCSACCGTSGAGCGCGAGGTGCGCACCGGGTTGGTCTGGTCGATCGCGATCGCSGGCGGCACGCCGTCGACCCGGTCCACCGCCGGCCGGTCCATGCGGTCGAGGAACTGCCGCGCATAGGCGCTGAAGGTCTCGACGTAGCGCCGCTGCCCCTCCGCGTACAGCGTGTCGAACACCAGGCTCGACTTGCCCGAGCCCGACGGCCCGGTCACCACCGTCATCTCGCCGGTGCGGATGTCGAGGTCCAGGTTCTTCAGGTTGTGCTGGCGGGCGCCGCGAATGCGGATGACACCGGACATGGGGAGGGCTTTCGAAATGCGGAGCCGAAGATTCTAGGGAGCCGCGACGGGTGAGCAGATCGGCGGGCCATTGGTCAGCAGCAGTCAGTAGCCATGGGCAACCGGTCTCACGCGAGACGCATTGCCCGGACGAGGCCCATTGGCTACCATGCGCCACGCTCTCACGCGTGCCGTCTGCGCGTGGCGTCATGAATACACCAGCCGTTCCACCCCTCCCTCCCGTCCACCCCGACAGCAGCCGCGCCGCGCGGCTCATGGATGTCGTCGGCGAGGGCGTGTGGGAGCACGAACTCACGTCGCTCCAGCCGTCGCAGGCCTGGCATTCGCCGCGCTGCCGCGACCTGCTGGGCGCCGGGCTGGCCGACGATCCGTCCGCGCTGCGCGCGCAGGTCGACCCGCCCGACCGGGCGCACTGGGATGCGCTGGTCGGCGCAGCGATCCGCGCCCCGGGCCGCAACGTCCAGGGCCGGCTGCGCCTGCGCACCGCCGACGGCAGCCTGCGCTGGTTCCAGGTGCGCATGCGCGCCACGGCCGACGGCGCCGGGCCGGCCACCCGGCTGGCCGGCAGCCTGCGCGAAGTCGACAGCGACCCGGCCTCCGGCCAGGCCAAGGCCGCCTTCCTGGCCCACATGAGCCACGAGCTGCGCACGCCGCTGAACGCGGTGCTCGGCATGACCGAGCTGGCGCAGCGGCTGGCCACGCACAACGAGCAGCGCGGCTACCTCGACCTGGCGCAGCAGTCCGGCCAGGCGCTGCTGCGCCTGCTCGGCGACGTGATCGACTACGCCCGCGCCGAGGCCGGCGAGCTCGCGCTGCGGCTGGAGACCTTCGACCTCGCGCAGCTGATGGCCGAGACCTGCCGCGGCTTCATGCCGCAGTTGCGCGAGCGCAAGCTGACGATGCTGTACGACTACCTCGGCGAGCAGACGCGGTTCCAGGGCGATCCGGCGCGCGTGCGCCAGATCGTCTCGAACCTGCTGGCCAATGCGGCCAGGTTCACCGCGCAAGGCCATGTCGCGCTCGTCACCGAGGTGCGGGCCCAGGCCGACGGCCCGTGGCTGCTGCGCATCCAGGTGCACGACACCGGCACCGGCATGGACGACGCCACGCTGGAGCGCGTGTTCAAGCCCTTCGAGCAAGGCGACAACAGCGCACGCCGCCAGCACGGCGGGACCGGCCTCGGCCTGTCGCTCACGCGCAAGCTGGCGGCGCTGATGGCCGGCCGCGTGACGGCCACCAGCGTGCCCGGCCGCGGCTCGGTGTTCACCGTCGAGCTGCGGCTCGCGGCAGCGGCCCAGCCGGCCGCCGCGCCGCACCCGCCCGGCCATGCC
>NZ_JBFUCB010000296.1:0-7188 GCF_056405435.1 Rhizobacter sp. P1_G5
GGTCAGTTGCCGGTCGATGTCGGCGACGCCGCTCAACCCTTGCTTCAGCCGCCGTTGCGCCAGCGGATCGCGGTCGGGCCCGCCCACGCGCGACAGCGGCACCCAACCGCGCACGCGCCCCCTGGACCGCATCCAGCCCTGGGGACGCCCCTGCTCATCGAGCCGGCGCAGCACCATGCCCGCGCCATCCACGCGCGACGGATCGATGCGCGGCTTGCCCGGGATGTCGCACCAGGCCTCGGTCAGCGCGACGTGAAACTGGCGCTGGACCGGCTGGAACAGTTTGAGCCGGCCCTTGGCGTCGTGGGCCTTGGCGACCAGCGCGCCCAGGCGGGTGCGGCCGGCCGGAGTGCGCAGGTCGTCCAGCGTCGCGGGCAGGAAATCGTCCTCGGTCCGCTGCAGGATCATCGGCCGCAAGCCCAGGCCGGGCAGGTCGCGCAGTGCGCCGATCGCGATCGTGTGGGTGGCGTGCATGGCGTTCACCAGACGTTGCCCGCGCCGGGCGTGTAGCTGGTGCCCATCACCGTGTCGGCCTTCAGCGTCACGCACTTGACCATGCCGCTGAAGTCGGCCATCGCTGCGTCGACCTTCACCATGCCGGCCGTGACGTCCACGCTGGACGCCTGTACCGTCACCTTGGCGGAGGCCTGCACGGTGATGCCGGAGGTCTCGAGCTTGATGCTGTTGCCGTTGCTGTCCTCCAGCGTGATCTCGCCGGGGCCGTCCTTCAGGGTCACCGACTGGCCACCGGGCGTTTCCAGCAGCATCGTCTCCTGGCCGTCCTGGTCGTCCAGCGTGATGGTGATGCCGTTCTTCGACTTGATGCGCTTGTAGCGGTTGCGTCCGCCGGACTCGGTGTCGGCCGGTGCCTTCGCTGCGCCATTCCACAGCCCGCCGACGATCAGCGGGAAGCGCGCATCGCCCTGCACGAACATCACCAGCACTTCGTCGCCCACGTCGGGCAGGAAGAAGCAGCCGCGGTCGTCGCCGGCGAACGGCGCGACGACGCGCGCCCACATCGGCGCGTCCTGGTTCGCCACGCCATCGAAGGCGATCAGCTTCACCTGCACGCGGTTGGCCTGCAGCGGATCGTCGAGCGAACTGACGGTGGCAAGCTGGCCCGTGCCGCTCCAGGCGGGCAGGGCCGATGGAAGAAAGTGGTTGTCGCGTTTCATCGCTCAGTTTCCAAGCCAGGCGCACTCGGCGCTGAATTCGGTGCGGTAGCCCTGCTTCATGTCGAACAGGTGGCAGGCCCGCACCACGTAGTAGCTGTTGTCGAACTGCGGCGAGACGCCGGCGAGCTTCACGCTGGCCCCGACGCGCAGCTTCGCGTTGCCTTCGGCCACGCCTTCTGCGCGCACGAAGCGGCGCGCACGCTGGTCGAGCGCGGCCTCGGCCACCGCGCGGGCCTCGTCGTCGCTCGCCACCGGCGGGGCCGACAGGTGCTCGGGCCGCTTGCCGAAGACTTCCTGGGCCCATGCGAGCCCGTTCTTGCCGCTGCCCGGGCCCGCGTTCGTGATGCTCGAGGCCTCGCCCTTCACGGCCGATCCCTCGGTCGCATTCCATCCGGCCACGCTGACGGYCGTGGCCTGGTGCGCGAGATCGGCACAGACGCGCACGCGCGCCAGCTGGCTGTACATCGTCAGCTCGATCTCACCGCGGCCGGCGTCCTGGCGCGGCGCCACCTGCAGCTGCGAACCAACCACCTGCAGGTCGGCGTCGAAGCGCGCGAGCAGCCGGCGCAGGAAGCCGAGGTCGGTCTCGTTCAGCTGCGCCCAGGTCGCCACCGGCGAGGTCAATGCGCTCACGCCGGCCTGCAGCCCCATCTCGCCGGCGACGGCCTTCACCACGTCGGCAGGCGACATGTCGGTGTAGACCTTGCTGCGCCGTCCGCGCCGCGCGGCGGTGAGGGCGTCCTCGGCCAGCACCACGAGCTCGGGCGGCTCACCGTACTTGCAGTCCATCTCGAGCGCGCTGACGTGCCCCTTGAAGATCTCGCGCGGCGCGCTCTCGTCGCCGCTGTAGACGCCGATCTCGGCGCCCAGCTTGAGCGCCGAGTCGCCCTTGAACGCCAGCTCGGCGCGGCCGTCGCCGTTGGCCACCCAGTTGACCAGGCGCAGCTCCAGCGTGCTCATGCCGCCTTCGGACTCTTCCATGCGCAAGGCCGTCATCAGCGTGCCCAGCCGCTCGTCCGGCTGGCCGCCCAGGCGCAAGGTCGGGCGGGCGCTGAAGATGGCCGATTCGCTGACGGTGGTCTCGGGCATGGTGGTCTCGTCGTGTGCTCGTCACTCGTCGCAAAGGCGGGCCAGGCGTTCGTCGCGCAGGCGCAGGAGTTGCATCAGCGGTTCCTTCAGGTCCTCGGGCGGGGCCTTGGGCGCAGGGGCCGAAGGGGGGGCTGTGGAGGGTGCGTCGCGCTGGATGTCGGCACTGACGTGCTCGAAGGTGATGCCCATGTTCAGACTCCGAAGTCGATGCGGCCGTGCAGGTCGGCGGTGGCGCCCACGTCGGCCGAGAGGCTGCCGCCACCGTGCACCTCGGCACGGCCGCCGGAAGTGAAGGACGCAGCGCCCGAGATGCCGGGCGCGGGCAGCAAGGCGGCGCGGGCATCGAACACGCTGACGCTGGAACTGCTGGTGCTGCCCACGCGCAAGCCGTCGAAGGCCGCGCCGGCGGTGCTTGTCAGCGTCAGGCCGCCACTGCCACCGATGCCCAGGCCGGCACTGGCGCCGACGCCGATGCCGCCGCTCAAGCCGCCGCTCAAGCCGCCGCTGATTCCGACGCCACCAGTGATGCCGCCACCGATTCCGCCACTCACCCCACCGCCGACGCCCATCCCGACTCCGACACCTGCACCCAGCGACAAGCCGGCGCCGGCACCGACCGAAAAATCAGCCGCGGCCGCAAGACTCACGCTGCCACCGACGTTCAGCGACGCCTCGGCGCCGAAACGCAGGCTGGCCGAGCCATTCGCCTCGGCGATGGCACGTGCGGCTCGCTGGTCGCCGAGCGCGCCGGCCACGTCGCTCGGTCCCGAGCCGGGCGCCGCCGCGACGGGGTCGGGTGTCGTGCCCTGGTCGACCTTGGCACGCTTGCCCTTCTGGAACTCGACCTCCTGGCCAGCCAGCGTCATGTTCACGCTGGCGCGCAGCGGCACGCCGTCGGCGGAGAAGAAGTCCAGCGTCTCCTTGAACTGCTCGACCACGCCGGTGAAGCTGAAGGCGCCCCAGCCGAACTCCACCTTGGGTACGAACTGCTTGCTGCCGTCCTTGGCGGGTCGCAGCAGCAGGGCCAGGTTGTTGGTCTGGGTGCGCACGTTGATGCCGGTGTCGGTGCTGTCGAACACCAGCGTCATCGTCAGCTTGGCATTGGTCTTCTTGACGAACTGGCGTGCCTTGTTGTCGCCGTTGCGATCGTCGAACTCCGCGCTCAGGCTGTACTCGACGGACGCGGGATTGAACTGCAGCTTGAACTGCCTGGTGGACTGGCCGCCGTCGTCCATCACCTTGAAGGTGGCCGGCGTCGTCTTGGAGATGTTGGGCAGCATCGCCATGCGTCACCTCAGCAGCCGCAGGCCTTCGTGGGCCAGGTGAAGCTCCTCGATGCCGACCTCGGTGCCCTTGGCGTTGAGGTCAGCGGCTTTGAACTTGACCGGCATGCAGCGGTCCAGGCCCCAGGTGATGACGGTTTCGCCGAGCGTGTTCTGCACGGCGATCTCCGCGCCGAGCCGGTACGCATAGCTGCCGCCGCCGACCTGCTGGAACCACTTGAACAGGTCGCGCCGGCTGGTCATGCCGCGCTTGAGCACGACGGTGGCGAAGGTGACGGGGCCTGGCCGCTGCACCACGCCCCAGTTCATGCCGCCGACCTTGATCTGCTTGGGCTCCATCGTGGCTTCCAGCCCGGTGCACTCGGCAAACGCGCCACCCACCATGGCGACCGCGCCGGACTTGCCGCTGTCCACGCGCTTGAACGACAGCTCGAAGCGGAAGACGTGCAGCGGGGCTTCGGTCTCGACCGTCATGCCGCCTCCCTCAGGGTCGCGCCCGGTGCGGCGGTGTTGCCGAGGTCGAGAACGACGGTGATGCGTTCGATCGAGGCCGCCGGGCGCACGCTGATCTCGACGATGAGCCGTCCGGCATCGAGGTCGGCCTGGCTCATCGTGCTGCGGTCGCAGCGCACCTCGAAGGCTTCCGAGGCGTTGGCGCCGGCGAAGGCGCCTTCGTTCCAGAATCCGAGCAACAGGTCTTCCAGCTGGCGCTGCACCTGGCCCCACAAGGATGGGCCGTTCTTTTCGAAGACCAGGGCGTCCCCCTCGGCACGCACCGTGCGGCGGATCGCTCCCATCAGCCGGGAGGCACCGCCGAAGCGCCAGGCTTCGCTCGGCGAAGTGCTGACGTCGGATTGCAGCATCCAGCCGGCCGGGCTCTGCGCGATCACGCAGATGTGGCGTGCGAGCCTTGCATCGGGGCTGTCGTCGCCCAGGCCCCAGCTGGGTTGCGGTACGGCCTCGGCCACGTCGCGCAGCAGGCGCAGCGAGCTGTCGCCGGCCACCGAACGGAAGCAGCCGGCGCGCATGGCACCCTCGGCCACCAGGCCCGCGAGAACGCCAT
Organism: Rhizobacter sp. P1_G5; assembly: GCF_056405435.1. Taxonomy (NCBI): domain Bacteria; kingdom Pseudomonadati; phylum Pseudomonadota; class Betaproteobacteria; order Burkholderiales; family Sphaerotilaceae; genus Rhizobacter; species Rhizobacter sp. P1_G5. Next base: position 4,611 of record NZ_JBFUCB010000296.1, read on the forward strand.
CGGGTGCTTCGAGTCCGGCAGGCAGGTCGTCGCTCGAGGCCTGCGTGCGCAGCCACGGCCACGCGAGCTGCACGAACGCGCTTGCCGCGCCAGGATCGCCGGGCAGGCCGTCGGCACGCAGCAGCTGCAACTTCTGCAGCCAGGCCGGCATGTCGGCCTGGGCATGCACGCGGGACGCACCAGCGCCGTCGCGTGCCTCCAGGTGCGGCAAGGGCAGTGCACCGACGAAGACGATCTCACGCTGCCAGGTCGACAGGAAACTGCGCACCCGCGCCACTGCGCCCATCCAGGCGTTGTAGCCATCGAGGTCGAGTTCGGGCGGCGCGAGCCGCTGCAGGCGGGTGTCGGGTGGCGCGACCTCGTCGGTGCTGCACTCGACGAAGCCTTCGGGAAGCGGCGCGACAAAAGGTGCCGGCTCGACCGCAGGCGCGACATGGCTGCAGGCATCGGCCAGGTCGGGCAGCACCAGCATGCTGGTGTCGCGCAAGCCATGGAGGTGCTCGATGCCGTGCCAGCTCGACGGCGTCACGGCCGAGAAAGGCGGGTTGGCGGGCAGCACCGCTGGAACCAGTCGCGCGAGCCGCGTCTGCGATGCCGCCAGCCGCTGCGCCGCCGTCTCGAGGTAGTCCCACGGGTCGCCCACGCGCAGCACGATGGCGCGCCGCCCACCGCGGGCGAAGAAGCTGCGCACTGCCGCACCGAGGTAGGTGGCGCAGCGCCGGTCGCTGTCGGGCGACAGCAGGCGCTGCTCCCACGCGAAGAGTTCGTCGAACTGCTGCCAGCTGTCCAGGGCCAGCGGCAGATTCAGCAGGCTCTCCACCTGTTCCGCCGTGCGGCCCCAGGGCCCGTCCACCCATCCGCTCGCACGCAACTGCTCGCGCAGCGCAGCCGGCAGCGGCTTGCCGGCGCGGCGTGCGACGTAACCGACGAAGCAGGCCACGTCGGCGCGGCGCACCTGCGGCAGCGGCGCTGCCTTGGCGAGTTCGAAGACCAGGCTCATGGTGCGCTCCGTCGCGTCAGACGCTGATCTCCAGCGCCTCGGCCGACAGCACCATCTCCTCGAGGGCGACGTCACCGCCCCCCTTCGCGGCGAGGGTGGGGCCGGTGTACTTCATCGGCACCACACCGCGCAGGACCCATGACTGCACGGGCTTCTGCGAGGTCTCGTCCATCAGCGTGATGGTCACGCTGCGTTGCGCGCGCGGTCCCTTGACGCGTGTCTCCGCGATCCAGTCGAACAGGGTCTTGGAGTTGAGGATGCCGCGCTTGAGCGTGACGTCCGAGACCTTGTGCACGCCGGCGACCTTGCGCACGTGGTTCTCCTTGTCGTTGCCGTAGCGGTACTCGGACATGGTGACCTCGGTGCCGATGCCCGAGACATCGGAGAAGCCGCCGAAGGCTTCGCTGCCGTTGAAGTTGACGATGAAGTTGAAGGCGCCGTAAGGCGTGGTCCTGTCGGCCATGGTGATGGACTCCTATGCGGTGGGGTAGGGGTCAGGCCCGCGCGTCGGCGGTCTTCTGCCCGATGCGGAAGATCACGAACTCGGCCGGGCGGATCAGCGCCACGCCGATGAGGCAGACCAGGCGGCCGTTGTCGAGGTCGTTCTGCGTCATCGTGCTGCGGTCGCAGCGCACGAAGAAGGCTTCCTCGGCGTTGGCGCCCAGCAGGGCGCCGTTGCGCCACTCGTTGTAGAGGAAGTCCGAGATGGTCTGGCGCACATTGGCCCACAGGCGTTCGCCGTTGAGCTCGAACACGGCCCATTGGGTACCGCGGTCAATCGAGGCCTCGAGGTAGTTGAAGTAGCGCCGGTCGGAGACGTACTTCCATTCCGGATCGCTGCTGGCCAGGCGTGCACCCCACAGGCGATAGCCGCGGCCCGAGAGGTAGCGAAGGCAGTTGATGCCCAGCGGATTGAGTTGTTCCTGCTGCGAGAAGTTGATGTCCAGCTCGAAACGCAGCGCACCTGTGACGACCTCGTTGGCCGGCGCCTTGTGCACGCCATGCTGCGGGTCGTTGTCGTTGCGCGCGTAGATGCCGGCGACGAAGCCGGAAGGCGGCAACGCGATCTCCTTGGGGATGTCGTCGCGGCCCGGACGCGCCAGCGGGTTGGAGACCACCACCCACGGGTAGTAGAGCGCGGCGTACTTGGAGTCGATGCGCCCGCGTGCCACTCGCACGTCGCCCGGGACCAGGCGCGGTGCCGAATCGAGGACCGCGATGCGGTAGCTGCGGCGCCGTTCGGCATGGCCGATCAGCGCCAACTGGATGGCCGGCCCATCGCCGTAGGCGCTCGAACCCGGCGCGGCGACGATCGAGACGTCCTCGAGCGAGATCAGCGAGGCCAGCGCGGCGGCGTAGGTGCCGGCCGTGGTGTCGGCGCCTGCGATAGGAGCCGCGCCGTCGGTCCCGCCGGCCAGCACGAGCGCCGGACGCCGGTCGTCACCGGGCAGCGCCGGAAGGGCGAGGACGGCCGTCTGCAGCTCGAAGGCGGTGACGCCGGTGCCGACGTCGAACCAGATCTGGTTGTTCAAGGCGTCGCCACGCGTCGTGGGGTTCTGGGAGAGCAGGGTGCCGACG
>NZ_JBFUCB010000297.1:0-7181 GCF_056405435.1 Rhizobacter sp. P1_G5
CCCCAGCTGAGCCCCCGCAGCCTGCCCCCGCCCGCCCCGTCCACGCGCACAGAAAGAACGGAGAGACAAGATGAGAATCGTCGCAGCCCTCGGAGGCAACGCATTGATCCGCCGCGGCCAGCCGATGTCGGTGCAGGTCCAGCGTGACAACCTGACGGCAGCAGCCCGGGCCCTCGCGCCACTGGCCGCCGACAACGAGCTGGTCGTCACGCATGGCAACGGCCCGCAGGTCGGCTGGCTCGCGCTGCAGGCCGCCGCCTGGCAGGACAGCCGCGCCGGTGCCGAGACCACCCCGCTCGACGTGCTCGGCGCCGAGAGCGACGGCATGGTCGGCTACCTGGTCGAACAGGCGCTGGCCTGTGAACTCGGCGGCCACCCGATCGCGACACTGCTCACGCAGGTGCGCGTCGACGCGGGCGATCCTGCCTTCGCCACGCCGACCAAGCCGGTCGGCCCCGGCTACCGGCTGCCCGAGGTGCAACTGCTCGCCGAACGCGGCTGGCAGTTCGCGCGCGACGGCGAGCAGTGGCGCCGCGTCGTGCCGTCGCCGCGGCCGCAGCAGGTCGTCGAACTGCGGGCCATCCGCCACCTGCTCGCGGCCGGCGTCGTCGTCGTCTGCGCCGGTGGCGGCGGCATCCCGGTCGTCGAGCGCGACGGCATGCTGCGCGGCATCGATGCCGTCATCGACAAGGATGCCGCCAGCGCCTTGCTCGCCCGCGAGCTGCACGCCGACGTGCTGCTGCTGCTCACCGATGTCAACGGCATCCGCACCGGGTTCGGCACGCCCGACGAGCACCGGCTCGCGTCGGCCACGCCGCGCTCGCTGCGCCAGCTCGCGCTGCCCGCCGGCTCGATGGGCGCCAAGGCACTCGCCGCCGCTGAGTTCGTCGAGACGACCGGCCGGCGCGCCGCGATCGGCCGGCTCGACGATGTCGCCGCGCTGCTGGCCGGCACCAGCGGCACCCAGGTCACGCGCGATGAATCCGATTTGAGTTGAATCAAGCCGTCGCGGCGGCACAGGCGTACCGTTGCACCATGCCGCAACGCCTCGCCACCGTGAACCCGATCCGCTCGATCCTGATGCTCGCGGACACCTCGCCGCGCACCGCGACACGGCTCACGATCGCACGCGAACTCGCCGAGCGGCACGACGGCGACGTCACCGCGCTGTTCGCCGCCACGCCGCTGCATGCCGAACCCGAAGGCCGCTTCGGCGCCGTCGCCGGCGCAGCCGCCACGCTCGACCAGCCCGACACCCGCCAGCTCGCACGCGAACGGCTGCTGCAGGACATCACCGGTGGCGAGGAGCTCTCGCGCGTGCGCTGGGCCGAGGTCACGCGCGAACCGGTGCTGCAGGCCCTCGTCCAGCACGCGCTGTGCACCGACCTGCTGGTGCTCGGCCAGCGCGACCCGGCCGTCGCAGGCCACGACCTGCCGGCCGGTTTCACCGAATCGCTGCTGATCGAAAGCGGCAAGCCCGCGCTGATCGTGCCCGACCGCGGCACCGCCAGCTCCGCGCCCGACTGCATGCTGGTGGCCTGGAAACCCTCGCGCGAGGCGGCCCGCGCCGTCACCGCCGCGCTGCCGTTCCTGGCGCAGGCCCGCGAGGTGCATGTCGCCAGCTGGTCGCGCAACGCGGTCGTCGGCGCCGCCGGCGGCCTCGACATCGTCGGCCACCTGAAGGCCCACGGCATCACGCCCGTGCTGCACCAGCGCGGCTACGAACCGCGCTCGATCGGCGACGAGTTGCTGGCGCTGGCCGCGCAGGTCGGCGCGCAGTGGCTGGTGATGGGCTGCTACGGGCACGGCCGGCTGCGCGAGCAGGTGCTCGGCGGCGCCACCCGCACGCTGATGCACACCGCGCCGCTGCCGCTGTTGATGATCCATTGACCCGAACCTGTCCACCACGATGAAGGAGAAGACCATGAAGATCCTGCTGGCTGTCGACGGCAGCGCCTGCACGAAGCAGATGCTGGCCTGGTTGGCCGCCCACGACGAGTTCCTGGGCGGCAACCACGACTACACCGTGCTCACCGTCACGATGCCGGTGCCGCCGCACGCCAAGGGCTTCTTCGACCGCGCGACGGTCGAGAACTACTACCGCGCAGAAGCCGATGAGGTGCTGAAGCCGGTGCGAATGTTCATCGCCCAGCAAGGCTGGAACGCCAGCTTCGTCGACAAGGTCGGCCATGCGCCGGCGGTGATCAGCGAGCTGGCTGACAGCGGCCGCTTCGACCTGGTCGTGATGGGCTCGCACGGGCATTCCGCCCTGGGCTCGGTCGTGCTCGGCTCGGTGACGGCGCGCGTGCTGAACCACTGCAAGACGCCGGTGCTCGTGATCCGCTGATCCGTTGTTCCGCTACGGCTGCAGCGGCAGCACCATCCGCAGGGCATCGCTGTCGCCGCCCTGCGCCTCGAAGCCGAAGCGCTGCACGAAGGCCCGCATCGCCTGGTTGTCGTGCAGCACCAGTCCCACCAGGCGTTGCGTGCCCTGCGCGCCCTGGTAGGCGATCAGCTTGTCCATCAGCAGCCGGCCCAGGCCCCGGCCCTGCAGGTCGCTGCGCACGACGATCGCGAACTCGGCCTCGACGTTGTCCGGGTCGACCGCCGCGCGCGCCACGCCCAGCGTCTCGCCCGCCCCGTCGGCGCCGGGACGCACCGCGATGAAGGCCATCTCGCGCGCGTAGTCGATCTGCGTCAGCCGCGCGAGCTCGCTGTGCGCCAGCTCGCGGCGCGCGTTGAAGAACCGGAAGCGCAGGTCGTCCGGGCTCAGCTGTTCGATGAAGCGGCGGTGCGCCGGCTCGTCCTCCGGGCGCACCGGGCGCAAGGTCAGCGGCTCGCCGCGCCACGCGATGGTCTCGACCAGCGCATCCGGATACGGCCGGATCGCGAAACGCTCCGCACCGGCCACCGGCACGCGGCTCAGCCGGATGCGCGCATCCAGCGCCAGCACGCCGTCGTGGTCGGCCCACAGCGGGTTGATGTCCAGCTCGGCCAGCTCCGGCAGGTCGGCCAGCATCTGCGACAGCGCGACCAGCGCATCGCCCACCGCATCGAGCCGCGCGGCCGGGTGGTCGCGGTAGCCGGCCAGCAGCCGCGACACCTGGGTGCGCGACACCAGCTCGCGCGCCAGCGCCCGGTTCAGCGGCGGCAGCGCGATCGCGCGGTCGGCCCGCACCTCGACCGCCGTGCCGCCATGGCCGAGCATCAGCACCGGGCCGAAACTCGGGTCGATGCTCGTGCCGACGATCAGCTCCTGCGCCATCGGCCGGCTCGCCATCGCCTGCACCGTGAAGCCGCTCACCCGGGCCTGCGGCCGCGCGGCGCGCACCCGTTCGAGCATGCCGGCCGCGGCCTCGCGCAGCGCGGCCTCGTCGGCCAGGCCGAGCGCGACACCACCGACATCCGATTTGTGCGTGATGTCGGGCGAGACGATCTTCAGCACCACCGGGTAGCCGATGCGGCCTGCCGCACCGGCCGCCGCATCGGCGTCGGCCGCCACGCGCAGCGTCACCACCGGAATGCCGTAGGCCGCGAGCACCGCCTTGGCCTCGTGTTCCTGCAGCATCTCGCGGCCGTCGAGCAGCGCCGCGATGATCACGCGGCGCGCGGCGGCGAGGTCCGGCACGGCATTGGCGCTGGCCGACGGCGTCTCCAGCAGCGTCGCCTGGTTGTGCCGGTAGCAGCGCAGCATCGAGAACGCGTTCACCGCTTCCTCGGGCGTCGCGTAGTCGGCGACGCCGGCATCGGTGAACAGCCGGCGCGCCTCGGCCACCGCCGTGTCGCCCAGCCAGCACGCCATCAGCCGGCCGTTCGCCTCGCGGGCCAGCGGCGACAGCGCGCGTGCGATCTCGGCGCTCGGCACGATCGCGGTCGGCGCGTGCATGAACAGCACCGCGCCGGCCTGCGGCTCGGCCAGCACCGCCTGCAGCGCGTCGACATAGCGCTGCACCGGCGCGTCGCCGATGATGTCGACCGGGTTGCCGCGCGACCAGGTGGCCGGCAGCACCGCGTCGAGCCGTGCCAGCAGCGCTGTCGTGGGCTCGGCCAGCGGCACGCCGGCGCGCGCGGCCGCATCGGCGGCCAGCACGCCGGCGCCGCCGCCGTTGGTGACGAGCGTCAGCGCGTCGTCGCGGTTGGCACCGAAGCGCGCCAGCGTCTGCGCCGCGACGAACAGCTCCTGCAGCGTGTCCACGCGCAGCATGCCGGCACGGCGGATCGCGGCGTCGAACACGATGTCGGAGCCCGCCAGCGCGCCGGTGTGCGAGGCCGCCGCGCGCAGGCCGTTGCCGGCGCGGCCGGCCTTCACGACGATCACCGGCTTGTTGCGCGCCGCGGCACGCGCGGCCGACATGAACTTGCGCACCGTGCCGGTCGATCCGCCGATCGATTCGATGTAGAGCAGGATCGCGCGCGTGTGCGCATCGCTCGCCAGGTGGTCGAGCAGGTCGCCGAAATCGACATCCGCATGCTCGCCGAGCGACACCAGGTGCGAGAAGCCGACGCGGCGTRCCCGGGCCCAGTCGAGCACCGCGGTGACCAGCGCGCCCGATTGCGAGATGAAGGCGAGGTTGCCGTCCAGCGCATCGGTGTGCGCGAAGCTCGCGTTCAAGCCCAGGCGCGGCGTCAGCAGGCCGAGGCAGTTCGGCCCGAGGATGCGCAGCACGTGCGGGCGGGCCGCCTCGAGCACCGCCTGCTTCTGCGCGGCGCTCAGCCCGGCCGTCATCACGATGGCGGCGCGCGTGCCGAGGCGACCGAAYTGGTCGATCAGCGCCACCAGCGTCTCGGGCGGCGTGCACAGCACCGCGAGGTCGGGCGCGGCCGGCAGCTGGTCGGGGCGGGTGAAGACAGGCTGCCCGTCGAGCGTGCGCAACCGCAGGTTGAGGGCGTGCAGCGGGCCCTTGAAGCCGCCGCGCAGGTTGCGCCAGACGGTGGCGCCGACGCTGGCCGGGCGGTCGGAGGCCCCGGCGACGGCGATGGATCGGGGTTCCAGCAGGTGATCGAGGTGGCGGACGCTCATGCGTCAGTGTGACATCAGCAGCGGCACGGTCGCGCTGCCGATCAGCTGCCGCGTCACGCCGCCCAGCACCCGTTCGGTCCAACGCGAATGCCCGTAGGCGCCCATCACGATGAGATCGGCGCCGAAGTCGGCCGCGTGCGACAGCAACGCGTCGGCGACGTCGATCGAGGTCGTCTCCACGCGCATGTCGGCCGCCACGCCGTGCCAGGCGAGCCACTGGCGCAGTGCGTCCAGCCGCGGCACCGCCGGTTCGCCGGCAGCAGGCCGGGGCGGGTTCCAGCGCACCACCTCGACGGCGCTCGCCTGCTGCAGCAGTGGCAGCGCGTCGTTGAGGGCGCGCACCGCCTCGCAGCTCTCGTCCCACGCGACGATCGCCTTGCTGCCGATCTTCTCCAGCGCCTGCGGCGAGCAGGCATGCGGCAGCAGCAGCGTCGGGCGGGCGCTGTACAGCAGCACCTGCTCGACCACCGCGCGTGCGCCGCGGTGGCCGGGAGCCGACGGATCGGCCTGCGTCAGCACGGTCAGGTCGCTGCAGTGCGCATGGGCGATCAGCGACGCGGCCGGCTCGGCCTCGTCGATCACCGTCTCGGCCGAGCGAAGCCCGCCGGCGACGCAGGCATCGCGGAAGCGGTCGGCGGCGCGCTCGGCCTCGTCGCGCAGGCTGTCCCATGCGAGCGCGGCCAGGTCGCTGAGCGTCGCGCCCGGCGAACCCGGCAGGTCGAGCAGGCCGGTCGGCGCGAGCCCCGCGAGGTGGCAATCCAGCCGCCGTGCCAGGCGGATGGCGGCCTGCGTGCGGGCGTCGCAGGTCGGGCTCTGGTCAAGGTACAGGAGGATGCTGCGGTAGCTCATGGTGCGGGCCTCGTGACGGTCACTGGATCGTTCGGATGCCAATCTAGGGCGCCGCGTGGCGGATGCATTGACGCAACGCAAGATCGCTTCGACGAGCGGCGGGGACAGTGCGATCACTTGTCCAGGGACCACCGATGAACGATGCCGAGCTGGCGATGACGGGGCCTGCGGGCCTGAGCGATGCCGAAGCCGCCGCGCGATGGCGGCGCGACGGCCCGAACCGCCTGCCGCCGCCGCAGCACCGCAGCGCCGCCGCGGTGCTGCGCGAGGTGCTGACGCAACCGATGGTGCTGCTGCTGCTCGCGTGCGCGATGACGTACGGGCTGCTCGGCAACGCCGTCGACGCGCTGGTGCTCGGCGGCTCGCTGGTGCTGGTGGCCGCGATCTCGGTGGTGCAGGCGCTGCGCACGCAGGCGGTGCTGGAGGCGCTGCAGGAGCTGGCCAGCCCGCGCAGCACCGTGGTGCGCGACGGCGTCGCGCGGCGCATCGCGAGCCACGAGCTGGTGCGCGGCGACCGGCTCGTCGTGCAGGAGGGCGACCGCCTCGCCTGCGACGCGCTGCTGATCGAGACGCAGGGCCTGCGGATCGACGAATCGATGCTGAGCGGCGAATCGGTGCCGGTCGACAAGGGCGGCGACGGCCCGCAAGCGCGGCAGCTGATGTCCGGCACGCTGGTGGTGCAGGGCGACGGCGTCGCGGTCGTCACCGGCACCGGCGTGCACACCGCGCTCGGGCGCATCGGAGGTTCGCTCCGGCAGCTGCAGCCGCCGCCGAGCCGGCTGCGCCGCCAGCTCGACGTGCTGGTGCGCCGCGTCGCGCTGGTGGCGCTCGCGACCTGCCTCGTGGCGGCGGCGGTGTTCGCGTGGCGAGACGGTTCGTGGACCGGCGGGCTGCTGGTCGGGCTGACGCTCGCGATGGCGATCGTGCCGGAGGAGTTCGCGGTGGTCTGGACGGTGATGCTCGCGCTCGGCGCCTGGCGGCTGGCGCGGCAGCAGGTGCTGACGCGCCAGCCGCAGGCCATCGAGGCGCTCGGTACGGCCAGCGTGCTGTGCGTCGACAAGACCGGCACGCTGACCTGCAACCGCATGACGGTCGTCGAGACCTGCGGCGACGACGCGCTGCGCTGGGCCGCGCTGGCGTGCGTGGGTGAAGGGCTGGAGCCGATGGACCGGGCGATCCTCGCGCTGCAGCCCCAGGACGAGGCGGCGCTGCTGTGGCGCGAGGGCGTGCAGCCGCAGCGGCCGTTCGTGCGGCAGGCGTGGCGGCGCGCGGGCGGCTCGGTCGAGGGCAGCTGCGTGGTGGCGATGAAGGG
>NZ_JBFUCB010000298.1:0-7164 GCF_056405435.1 Rhizobacter sp. P1_G5
GCATTTCCTTGTCGCCGGCCGTCGGGATGCGGCCGCCGTCGGGGTCGGGGGGCGGGCGGGAGGCAGCAGGCGGGGCCGTTGCGGCCAGCGGGCCCGGCCGGGTCGTCGCGCCGCCCTTCTGCTTGTCCTGCAGCGCCTGCAGGCGCCAGCGCACCTGGTTGGCGGCGTTTTCCACCGCGTCGAGCTGCGTCTCGGCATCGGTCTTGGGCAGCGCCACCGCCCGCTTGTCGGTCATGCGCATCAGCAGGCGGCAGACCCGGTTGTTGCGGTTCAGGTGGCGCAGCGTCGGCAGCGTGCCGTCTTCCTCGACGACGCTCACGTCGCGGATGTTCTCGATCGCCACCTGGTGCACCTTGCCGGTGAAACCGCGCTGGAACCAGACGTAGTTCGCGCTGACGCTGACGCGCTCCCAGCGCGCCATGTCGAACACGACCGCGCCGAGCACGCCGAAGATGCCCAGCGTGATCAGCCAGCCGAACGACAGCGCCGCGCCGAGCCAGATCACGAGGCCCGCGACGATCGGCACCGCCACCACCTCGAGCATCGCGCGGTCGGAGGTGCCGTAGACGTTGCGCTCGTAGCCGGCGAGTTCGAGTTCGCCGCTGGCCAGCGGCTGGAATGAGGCGGCCAGCGCCTTCGCGCCGCGGCCGATGAAGATGTGGCCGGCGACCGCGAACGCGACGAGGAAGGGCAGCATCAGCCAGGTGCTGAACGACGCGAAGCCGCCGGCGCTGCGGGTGGCCGCCTGGGCCGCGGACGGGCTGCCGAGCGCGCACAGCGCCAGCGGCAGCAGGAGGGAGCAGGGTCTGATCATCTTGGTCACGGTCGCGACGGTAACGCGAAGCGCACCGCCCGCAAAGAGGGCCCACGAGAGTACCCGCACTCGGCCGTGGGGGCTCGTGGACGGCGTGCGAATCGACCGCGGGGCTGTGGCTAAGATGCCGCACTTCTTAACGAGGTGTAGCGATGAAATACCGTCGATTGGGCCGCAGCGGCCTGCAGGTCAGCGAGCTGTCGCTGGGCTCCTGGGTCACCTACCACAACCAGGTGGACACCGGTTCGGCCAAGGAAATGCTCGCCGCGGCCTTCGACGCCGGCGTCAATTTCTTCGACAACGCCGAGGCGTACGCCGCCGGYCAGAGCGAGGTGGTGATGGGCGAGGCGTTCCGGCAGCTGAAGTGGCCGCGCCTGAACTTCGTCGTGTCGACCAAGTTCTTCTGGGGGCTGGACCGCGAGGGCAACACCGTCAACCGGCGCGACACGCTGAACCGCAAGTACCTGACGCAGGCGATCGACGGCTCGCTCAAGCGCATGCAGCTGGAGCACATCGACCTGGTGTACTGCCACCGCCCCGACCCGCACACGCCGATCGAGGAGACGGTGTGGGCGATGAGCGACATGATCACCCGCGGCAAGGCCCTGTACTGGGGCACCAGCGAGTGGAGCGCCGCCGAGATCCGCGCGGCCTATGACATCGCCGAGCGCCACCACCTGCACAAGCCGGTGATGGAGCAGCCGCAGTACCACCTGTTCCACCGCCAACGCGTCGAGCAGGAGTACGCGCGGTTGTATGACGACATCGGCCTGGGCCTGACGACCTGGAGCCCGCTGGCCAGCGGCCTGCTGACCGGCAAGTACCGCAGCGGCGTGCCGCAGGGCAGCCGCGGCGCGCTGGAGGGGATGGGCTTCCTGCTGAAGGGGCTGACCGATGCGGACAAGAACGCCGCCGTCGCGAAGCTGGAGCCGATCGCCCGCGACCTGGGCGGCAACCTCGCGCAGCTGGCGGTGGCCTGGGTCAACCGCAACCCGCGGGTCAGCACGGTGATCCTCGGCGCGTCGAAGCTGTCGCAGCTGCAGGACAACCTGGGCGCGCTGGCGTTGACGCCGAAGCTGACGCCGGAGGTGCTGGCGAAGATCGACGAGATCACGCTGTCGTTGGCCGGTTGACGTCTTCGGGTCAAGGGCTTTCGGGCTCCTGGCCGACGCCATCCACCCAGGCCTGATCGGCGGCCACCCGCTGCCGGGCCTGGTTCCGCTCGTCATCGTCCAGGAAATTCGTGCTGCCGAAGCGCGACCTGACCATCGGAAGAGATACGACGCCGGCTTCGATACCCGCGCGGATCCAGCGCCGATCGCGCGGTTCGCCACGTGCGTACTTGGACAGGGCGGCATCGTTCGGATCGAGAAACCAGGCGCGCAGCCCACCGCGCTCCACCTTGATCAGGCGCTGCTCCCAACCGGACGGCAGGCTCGCCAGCTGCGGACTGACGGCATCCAGGTAGTAGCCGGACTGCTGGTGATACGCGGAGTTCTCGCCCAGCGCATCGAGCAAGTCGAAGATCCGTTGCGGGTCGTCCCTGGTGTAGCAATCGAGGTCGTTGGACATCGTCATGCCGGCCGGGACCTCGAAATGCCCTTCGAGCCCGAGGATCGACAGGCTGCCGATCACGACGAAGTCGGGGTGACCCGACAGCCGCCGGGCCTCGTCGAGCAGTGCGAACAACGCGTTGAGGTTCATGCGTGCAAGCCCACCCAGGGCGAGTTCTGGCGCAGCGCCGTGCCCCAACCTTCGGCATCCGAGATCATCGTCAGGGCCATCTGCCGCACGGGTTGGTGAAGGATCGCGGACCAGCGGTCGATGTAGTCCTCGCTGCACAGGCGCTCCTGCCGCCAGCGTTCGACCACCTTCAGGGCCTGCGCGATCATCGCAGCACGTTCCTTGGGCGTCGCCGTCACCAGGTCGAGCGCAATGCGCTGGTGGCGAATCAGGCGATCTTTCTCGACCAATGTTTGTTGAAGTCTGGCCTGCTTTCGGGCCGTGAGGTCCTGGTCACCGGCTGGCGAGAAGAAGCGTGGCGCCGCGATGATGGCCTCGACCCGGCCATGTCGTTCAATGGCCACCGGCGCTTCTCCCGCGGCCTTCATCAGATCGCCGAAGTTCTGCTTGGCCTGTGTCGAGGAGAACTGCTGCATGACGCTCCACCAATTTTGATTGTCCATTTTTTATCAAAATGGACAATTTAGCCATCGGGGTTTTTCAAGCAGCAGCCTTGACGTTGATAACTACACGTTCGTATAGTTATGCCATGCCACGCCCCTCACAGAACGTCGACCAGCGCCTGCTCGATGCCGGCCTCGAACTGCTGCCGCTGACCGGTTGCGCCGGGCTGTCGGTGCGCCGGCTCACCGAGCATGCGGGCGTCAACCTGGGCATGTTTCACTACCACTTCAAGAGCAAGGACAACTTCATCCGCGCGGTGCTGCAACGCACCTACGAGGCGATGTTCTCCGCGCTGACGCTCGAGGTCGATGCCACCGCCACGCCGCTGCACAACCTGCGCGGCGCGCTGCGCGTGCTGGCGCATTTCGGCCGGGCGCACCGGCACCTGCTGGTGCGCATCCTGGCCGACGCGATGGCCGGCGAGGCGGCTGCGCGCGAGTTCCTGCAGGCCAACCTGCCGCGCCACATCGGCATCGTCGGCGCGCTGATCGCCCAGGCCCAGCAACGCGGCGAGTTCCGCGCCGCACCGCCGCCGCAGGTGCTGGCCTTCATCGCGGCGGGTGTCGCGTCGCCGATCCTGATCGGCGCCGCGATGCAGGGTGCCGGCGGCCCGCCCGAGGCCGGCGCGCTGATCGACGAACACCTGCTGTCCGATGCCGCGATCGAGACGCGCATCGATGCCGCGCTGCGCGCCTGGCAGCCCTCGCCTGGAGACGCCCCATGAAGCGAACCGCCCTGCCGATCCTGCTCGCTGCGCTGTTGTCGGCCTGCAGCCAGCCCGCGCCCGAGGGCTACGCCGGCTATGCGGAAGGCGACTATGTGCGGCTGTCCGCACCGGTCGCCGGCACGCTGGCGCGGCTGCACCTGCAGCGCGGCGACCGTGCCGCGGCGTCGGCGCCCGCCTTCGTGCTGGAACAGGAGAGCGAGCGTGCCGCGCGCGAGGAGGCCGAGTCCCGCCTGCGTGCCGCGCAGCAGCAGCTCGCCAACCTGCGCACCGGCAAGCGCCCGGACGAGCTCGCCGCGGTGCGCGCCCAGCTCGCGCAGGCGCAGGCGGCACTCGCGTTGTCGAATGCCGAGCTCGCGCGCACCACGAAGCTGGTGGCCGAGCAGTTCAATTCGCCGGCCACGCTGGACCAGGCGCGCAGCAAGGTGGCGAGCGACCAGGCGCACGTCAACGAACTGGCGGCGCAGCTGCGCGTCGCGAACCTCGGCGCGCGCAGCGCCGAGATCGCCGCCGCCGAGCAGGAGGCGAAGGCCGCGCAGGCGCAGCTCGCGCAGGCCGAATGGCGCGTCGCGCAGAAGACGCAGCGCGTGCCGGCGGCGGCCGACGTGGTCGACGTGCTGTACCGCGAAGGCGAGTACGTGCCGCTCGGCGGCCCGGTGCTGACGCTGCTGCCGCCCGGCAACATCAAGGCGCGCTTCTTCGTGCCCGAGGCGGCGCTTGGCGGCCTGGCGCTCGGCCAGCCGGTCAGCCTGGCCTGCGACGGTTGCGGCGCGCCGATTCCCGCCCGGCTGAGCTTCATCGCCCGCGAGGCGGAGTTCACGTCGCCGCTGATCTACAGCCGCGAGAACCGCTCGGCCCTGGTGTTCATGGTCGAGGCCCGGCCCGAGCCCGCCGAGGCGCGCCGCCTGCATCCGGGCCAGCCGCTGCAGGTGCGGCTCGGCGCGAAATCATGAACACGGCCCTGATCGACGTGCACGGCCTGACCAAGCGCTACGGCGGCCGCACCGTGGTCGACCACGTCGACCTGCGGGTCGAGAAGGGCCGCATCCACGGCTTCCTCGGCCCGAACGGCAGCGGCAAGACGACGACGATCCGCATGCTGTGCGGCCTGCTGACGCCCGACGACGGCGGCGGCACCTGCATGGGCCATGACATCCGCACGCAGGCGCGGCAGATCAAGCGGCAGGTCGGCTACATGACGCAGCGCTTCGGGCTCTATGAAGACCTGAGCATCGAGGAGAACCTCGACTTCATCGCGCGTGTCTATGCCGTGCCCGACCGGCGCGCGAAAGTCACCGCGACGCTCGGCCAGCTCGGGCTGCAGACGCGCCGCACGCAGCTCGCCGGCTCGCTGTCGGGCGGCTGGAAGCAGCGCCTCGCGCTCGCCGCGTGCCTGATCCACGAACCGCAATTGCTGCTGCTCGACGAACCCACTGCCGGCGTCGACCCGGCAGCGCGGCGCGATTTCTGGGACCAGATCCACGACCTGGCCGCCGCCGGCCTGACGGTGCTGGTGTCGACCCACTACATGGACGAGGCCGAGCGCTGTCACGAGCTCGCGTACATCGCCTACGGCAAGCTGCTGACGCAGGGCACGGTGCAGCAGGTGATCGCGAGCGCACGGCTCGTGACCTGGGCGGTGGCCGGCCCGGACCTGGTGGCGGTCGGGCACCGGCTGCGCGAGGCGCCCGGCATCCGCACGGTGGCGCCGTTCGGCACCACGCTGCACGTCAGTGGCGACAGCGAGCAGGCGATCCGCGATGCGCTCGGCACGCTCGACCGCTCTGACCTGAAAGCCAGCGCGATCGAGCCCAGCCTCGAGGACGTCTTCATCGCGCTGATGCAGGACGCGAAGGACAACTTCGCGGCTGAAAAGCCATGAGCTGGAATCGCTTCATCGCCATCCTGGTGAAGGAACTGCGCCAGGTGCGCCGCGACCGGCTGACCTTCGGGATGATGGTGATCGTGCCGATCATGCAGCTGGTGCTGTTCGGCTTCGCGATCAACAACGACCCGAAGCAGCTGCCGGCGGCCCTCGTCGTGCAGGACCACAGCGAGTTCACGCGCAGCCTGGTCGCGGGGCTCGAGAACTCGCAGTACTTCCGCATCACCGAGCGTCCGGCCGGGGTGGCCGAGGCCGATGCACTGCTGGCCGCCGGCCGCGTGCAGTTTGCGCTCGTGGTGCCGCCGGACTTCTCGCGTCGGCTGCAGCGCGGCGAACGCCCGGCGCTGCTGCTGGCGGCCGACGCCACCGACCCGGCGGCCACCGGCAACGCGGTCGCGGCGGTCAACAGCATTGCGCAACGGGCGATCGGCCGCGAGCTGGAGGGTGCGCTCGCCGCGCTGAGGCCCACCGAGCCGCCCTGGGAGATCCGCATCCAGCGCCGCTACAACCCCGAGGGCCTGACCAGCTACAACGTGATCCCCGGGCTGATCGGCGTGATCCTGACGATGACGATGGTGATGATGACCTCGCTCGCGATGACGCGCGAACGCGAGCGCGGCACGATGGAGAACCTGCTCGCGACGCCGGCCCGCCCGGTCGAGGTGATGCTCGGCAAGATCGTCCCCTACATCCTGATCGGCTATGTGCAGGTGGTCGTGATCCTCGGCGCCGCGCGGCTGCTGTTCAGCGTGCCGATGGAAGGCAGCGTGCTGTTGCTGTCGTCGGTGCTGGTGCTGTTCATCGCGGCGAACCTGGCGGTCGGCTTCACGTTCTCGACGATCGCGCGCAACCAGCTGCAGGCGATGCAGCTGACGTTCTTCTTCTTCCTGCCGTCGATGCTGCTGACCGGCTTCATGTTCCCGTTCCGCGGCATGCCGGGCTGGGCGCAGGCGATCGGCGAGGCGCTGCCGCTGACGCATTTCCTGCGCATCGTGCGCGGCATCCTGCTGAAGGGCAACGGGCTGGCCGAGGTGGCGCCGCACCTGTGGCCGATCGCGCTGTTCATGCTGGTGGCCGGCACGGTTGCACTGACTCGCTACCGCCAGACCGTCGACTGATACCCTCCACCCGACAACAACGACGAAAGGCGCTCGCATGCAACGGATCGTGATCGTGGGAGGCGGGGCCGGCGGCCTCGCGCTGGCCACGCAGCTCGGCAAGACGCTCGGCAAGCGCGGTGCAGCGGAGATCACGCTGGTCGATGCTGCCCGCACGCACGTCTGGAAGCCGTTGCTGCACCAGCTCGCGGCCGGCAGCTTCGACACCCATGCCGAGGAGATCGAGTTCCTCGCGCAGGCGCGCGGCCACCATTTCAAGTTCCGGCTCGGCCGGCTGTCGGGCATCGACCGCGCGGCGAAGACGGTGCAGCTGGACGCGAGCTACGACGAAGGCGGCCGCGAGATCACGCCGGCGCAGACGCTGCCCTACGACACGCTGGTGATCGCGGTCGGCAGCCAGACCAACGATTTCGGTACCGCGGGCGCGGCCGAGCAC
>NZ_JBFUCB010000299.1:0-7147 GCF_056405435.1 Rhizobacter sp. P1_G5
GTGCTTGTGAAGGGCGCCAACGTCGGCTTGTCGGCTGCCGATCCGAGTCTTCCGATGTCTGAGAAGGGTCGCTCTCAGTCTTGCAGTCGACCGCCGGCGGCCGACTGCCATGGACCGTCAAGCAGTCCTTGACTTGGTGCCTTGCCCGATGTCAACCTGACTCCCCCGGCCGCTTGCCGAGCTTGTCGAAGCCCTGGCGAGCAGCGCTTCGACAAGCTCAGCGCGAACGGTTTGTGCCAGCAGGCCCTTCGACAGGCTCCGGGCAAACGGTGGGTGTCACAGATGTTGAAAGGGCGGCAGCCGCCTCGCACGCCGCCACACCAGCACCGGCAGCCGCAGCAGGAACTCCAGCATCAGCCGCGCGTGCATCCACGTCAGCAGCACGTTGTCGCGCCCGTAGCGGAAGTGCGAGACGCCGCCCTCCTCCGCCGTCAGGTACTTCACCGGCGCCGGCAGGTTGATCGGCGCCACACCGCGCCACGCAAGCCGCACCACCGCCTCGGTGTCGAAATCGAAGCGCCGCATCCATGGCTGGCGCTTCATCACCGCGATCAGCGGCCCGATCGGGTACACGCGGAAGCCGTACAGCGAATCGCCGATGCCGGCGTTCAGCGTCTCCAGGTCGGTCCAGCCGTTCGAGATGCGCCGGCCGCGCACCCGCAGCAAGGGTGCCGATGCATCGAACACCGGCTTGCCCAGCACCATCGCATCGGGGTGCTCGGCCGACTTCGCCATGAACTGCGGGATCAGCCCGGCCGGGTGCTGCCCGTCCGAATCCATCGTCAGCACATGCGTGAAACCCGCGTCGCGCGCCGCCTGCAGCCCGGCCAGCACGGCTGCGCCCTTGCCCTGGTTGCGCGGCAGCACGATCACGTGCAACTGCGCATCGGCCTCGGCCAGGCGCTGCAGCCCCTCGGCCGTTCCGTCGGTGCTGCCGTCCACCACCACCCACACCGGCGACCACTGCGCGCGCGCCGCGCGCACCGTCTCGTACACCGTCGCACCGGTGTTGTAGCTCGGGATCAACACCGCATGCCGCATGCTCACGTCAGCTCTTTCCTGAAATACGTTTCCAACTCGTCCAGCGGCAGCGCCGCGCCGTCCCGCGGCTCGAAGCGCTCGCCCAGCCGCAGCCGGAACGCCATCGGGAACGGCGGCACGCGCCAGATCGGCCAGCCCTTGCGCAGATACGGCGACTCGGTCTCGATGAACACCGTCTGGATCGGCACGCCGGCCTTGTGCGCGATCGCCGTCACGCCCGGGCGGAACGGGCTCAGCGCCACCCCGGCCTCGGTGCGCGTGCCCTCAGGGAACATCACCAACTGCGCACCGTCGCGCAGGTTCGCGATCGCGTGCCGCAGCATCGTGCGCGGCGAATCGTTCGGGATGTAGCGCGCCAGCCGCGCGCCGGCGCCGAGGAACACGTTGCGCATCAGGTCGCCCTTCATGATGCAGACGCCGCGCCGCAGCCGCGCGACGATCAGCAGCGCATCGACCATGCTCGGGTGGTTGGCCACCACCACCAGCCCGGTCGCATCGTCGTTCAGGCGATCAAGCGCCTGGCTGTCGACCTCCATCAGCCCGAACGCGGCCGCGAGGTTCCAGAACACGCGGTACGAACTCGCCACCACATGCCGCCCGATGGCCTGCGCCCGCTGCCGAGGCACCAGCGGCAGCATCAGCGCAGCGATCAGGTTCCAGCCGAGCGACGCCAAGCCCAGCCCGAGCAGCAGCAGGTAGAAGCACGCGAGCTGCCAGCCGCGCCGGATCATGGGGGCGACGGCTCCGCAGCCGACGCGATGCCGTGCGCCTCGACCTCGACCAGCAGGTCGGCGCGGCACACGTCGGCGCGCAGGTAGATGGCGTTGCGCAGCGCCGGCGCATCGGCACCCAGCCGCTGCGCCAGCACCTCGCGCACCCGCGGCAGGTCGCTCGCGTGGCGGACGTAGACGGTGCAATCGAGCATGTCGACACGGTGCGCCCGCGGCCCGATCGTGCTCAGCGCGTTGGCCGCGTCGACCACCGCGGCGACGTTCGCGAGCGTCTCCTCGGTCTGCCGGGCCACGTCGCCCACATGCAGCGTCTGGTGTCCGACGATGCTGGCGGTGCCCGACAGGAACAAGGCCTCGCGCCCGCCGCCGATCGACGCCAGCGCGCCGCGCGAGAAGGTCGGCGCGCGCGGGCCGTACTGCGACGGGTAGCGGTAGGCACTGACCTGGCGCGGGTTCTCGACCGCGCGCGGCGCCTCGCGCCCGGCCAGGAAATGCACCGTCAGCGGCCCCTGCGTGGTGCCGAGCGCACAGGCCGCCGGCGCGCCGTCGAACGCGCTGCGCCGCGCGGCCAGGAACGCATCCTGCCGGCCGATGTTGAACTGCCGGTAGCGCTCCAGCGGATCGCCCGCGTCGCACCCGTTGATGTCGGCCACGTAGTTCCACACGCGCAGCAGGTGCGCAAAGCCCTCGTCGCGCAGCAGCTGGAACAGCTCGTCGTAGACCTGCCGCGCCGCGGCGCAGATGCCGCCCGGCCAGGTCCGGTCGTCGATGCACAGCGTGCCCATCAACCACTGCCCGTCGCTCACGAAGCGCGCGGCACCGCGGCGCTGCTCGTGCAGCGTGCCGGGCACGCTCCAGGTCTCGGTGACCGGGCCGGCGGGGTACAGCAGCGCGGGGGCGGCAATGTGCCGCGGCTCTTCGCCCGTGTGGATGCGGAGGTCGAGCGCCGGCGTGGCAGTCGATTCGAAGGCGCGACGGAACTGCAACGGGGAGGACAAGGGGAGTGGCGGAGGGGACAGCAGCAGGTCGCGCATCCAGCGAATTTTAGGGGAGCGCCGCACCGTTCCGGCGCATGGCGCGCCGTCCTACAGCGCGTCGGCCTCAGGGTGATCCAGCCAATTCGCGAAATCGTCACGAAGCCGTTCGCTTTCCTGC
Organism: Rhizobacter sp. P1_G5; assembly: GCF_056405435.1. NCBI lineage: Bacteria > Pseudomonadati > Pseudomonadota > Betaproteobacteria > Burkholderiales > Sphaerotilaceae > Rhizobacter > Rhizobacter sp. P1_G5. The sequence goes on from NZ_JBFUCB010000299.1 coordinate 2,928, forward strand.
AACGCGCGGGTCCACACCGCCTGCCGGCCGGCCACGTCCTCGCCCCAGGATTTGAAGTCGGCCCGGTCGGGCAGCTTGCCGTGCGGCAGCGTCGCGATCCATTCCGGGTTCGGGTACAGCACGATCAGGTTGTCGAGCATCGCGCTGGCGCGGTGGCGGCGCTTGAAGCCCTTGTCGAGCCAGCCCGGCACCACCGTCCTCTGGAAGTGCGGGTACAGCGCCAGGCCGTCGTGCATCGACGCGTAGTCGAGGTGCAGGTGGTAATCGGTGATGCCGCCGTCCCAGTAGGCGCCGGGGGGCCCGCCGGGGATGTCGTGCACCGCGTCGAGCCAGAACGGGATCGAGCAGCTCGCGAGGATGCTCGCACGCAGGTTCGAGCCATCGAGCGCGGCCGTGTGCGTGCGGTAGTCGGTGAGCGACAGCGGCAAGGCATCGCGCGGGTCCGAGAACACGACGCGCTCCAGCCAGCCGCCCATCGCGCGGCGGCTCACGGCATTGGCCGCGAACGCGCCCAGGTAGCCGATCGGCGTGCGCAGCCGCCCCTGCCGGCCCAGCACGTGCCGGCCGCGGCTCGTGAAGACGTGCAACCGGTAGCGCGGATGCTGCAGCACCTGCGCCTCGCGCGCGCCGAACTGGCGCACCAGGTTGTCGGCGAACACCTGGCTGACGTGGGTCGCGGTCGGTTGCCTGCCGGGCGCGTGCTCGTACTGCTGGCCGATGTAGTCGGCGGCCATCTGCGCCAGCTCGCGCGCCGGGTCGTCGAGGCAGCCGGTGGCCATGCGCCACGCACCGATCGATGCGCCGAGCAGGTGCACCGTGTGGTCGCTGCGCGGCAGCCAGTCGCCGAACAGGAAGCGATCGAGGTGGTTCAGCGCCAGGCCCTTCGGCCCGCCGGCCGCGGCCGGGATGGCCCGCACATCCTGCGGGCGCAGGCCGTCGCGGCGCAGGTGCTCGCGCGCCTTCGGACCGGCGGCGACGAACAAAGCCTTCAAGGCCAAGCCACTCCCCAGGATCCGGCTTTGCCGGGCCGATGGGAGGAGCCCCTTGGGGGCAGGAGCGCAGCGACTGGGGGGCTCACATGTCTCGCTTGATGACGCCGCAGGCGATGCGGGCGCCGGAGTTGCCGGTCGGCTGCGTTGCGTAGTCGTCCTGGCTCGCGTGCACGATCAACCCGCGGCCGACCAGGTCGGTCGGGCCGGAGCCGATGGTGACGTCGCTGAGCAGGAATTCGAACTCGGCCACGCCGCTCGCATCGGCGGTGATCGCCGGGATGTCGCCGGCATGGTGGTCGCCGAGCGGCGAACCGTGCGGCTTGTTGGTCGGGTTGAAGTGGCCGCCGGTGCTCATGCCGTCGCCGCTGGAGCAGTCGCCCTTCTCATGGGCGTGGAAACCGTGGTCCTGGAACGGCTTCAGGCCGCGCACCTTGCCCTTGACCAGCACGCGGTCGTCGACCATCTGGAAGGTGACGACGCCTTGCGCGGCATTGCCGTTGGTGGGCAGCAGGATGGCGGTGGCGCTCGGGCCGGGCTTGTGCGCGCAGGCGCCGAGCAGTGCCGCGGCACCGAGTGCGGCGACCAGGGCCAGGGATCGAAGACGTGTGTTCATCGCTGTGATACTCGGTGAGGTGTCTGAAGTGTCATGCCGCGGATGGTGCCCTGGATCGCCGGTCCTGGCTCAGCGCTTGGTCTGCAGCTTCGCAAACGCGGCCGCCATTGCGGATTGCTGCGTCGCCTGCTGTTGCTGCGGCGCACGCCCGCCGCCCCCACCACCACCAGTGCGCTCGCCCCGCCCCGCCGGCCGGAAGCTGTTGTCGCCCTGGCGCTCGCCGCGCGGCGCGACCACCGCGTCGAGCTTCATCGTCAGCGAGATGCGCTTGCGCGCCATATCGACCTCGAGCACCTTGACCTTGACGATGTCGCCGGTCTTCACGACCTCGCGCGCATCGTTGACGAACTTGTTGCTCAGCTGGCTCACGTGCACCAGGCCGTCCTGGTGCACGCCCAGGTCGATGAAGGCGCCGAACTGCGCGACGTTGCTGACGGTGCCTTCGAGCGTCATGCCCGGCTGCAGGTCCTTCAGGTCCTCGACGCCGTCGTTGAAGCGCGCCACCTTGAAGTCGGGGCGCGGATCGCGGCCCGGCTTCTCCAGCTCGGCGAAGATGTCCTTCACCGTGATCGCACCGAACTTCTCGCTCGCGAAGGCCTCGGGCTTCAGCGCGCGGATCACGTCGCTGCGGCCCATCACCTCGGCCGCCGGCTTGCTGACCGCGGCCATGATCTTCTCGACCACCGGGTAGGTTTCCGGGTGCACGCCCGACTGGTCCAGCGGGTTGTCGCCGCCGCGGATGCGCAGGAAGCCGGCGCWYTGCTCGAAGGTCTTGGCGCCGAGGCCGCTCACGTCCAGCAGCTGCTGGCGGTTGCGGAAGGCGCCGTTCGCATCGCGCCAGCGCACGATGCTCGCGGCCACCGCGCTGCTCAGGCCCGACACGCGCGMCAGCAGCGGCGCCGACGCGGTGTTCAGGTCSACGCCCACSSWGTTCACGCARTCYTCGAYCACGGTGTCGAGGCTGCGCGCSAGSTCGCTCTGGTTCACGTCGTGCTGGTACTGGCCGACGCCGATGCTCTTCGGCTCGATCTTCACGAGTTCCGCGAGCGGATCCTGCAGGCGCCGCGCGATGCTGACCGCGCCGCGCAGGCTCACGTCGAGGTCGGGCAGCTCCTTGCTGGCGTACTCGCTGGCCGAGTAGACGGACGCGCCGGCCTCGCTGACCACCACCTTGTCGATGTGCGTGCCCGGTGCCAGCTGCTGGATGCGCTTGATCAGGTCGGCAGCCAGCTTGTCGGTCTCGCGGCTCGCGGTGCCGTTGCCGATCGCGATCAGGTTGACGCCGTGCGTCGCGCACAGCCGGCCCAGCGTGTGAAGCGAGCCTTCCCAGTCGTTGCGCGGCTCGTGCGGGTAGACGGTGTGGGTGTCGAGCACCTTGCCGGTCGCGTCGACCACGGCGACCTTCACGCCGGTGCGGATGCCGGGGTCCAGCCCCATCACGACGCGCGGGCCGGCCGGCGCGGCCAGCAACAGGTCGCGCAGGTTCTCGGCGAACACCTTGATCGCGACCTTCTCGGCCTCTTCACGCAGGCGGCTGAACAGGTCGCGCTCCAGGCTCAGGCTGAGCTTGACCTTCCAGGTCCAGCCGATGGTCTTGCGGATCAGGTCGTCGGCCGGGCGCTTCTTGTGGCTCCAGCCGAGGTGCACCGCGATGCGGCCTTCGGCGATCGTCGGTTGCCCCGGTACCACCTCTTCGTCGAGCACCAGCTTCGCATCGAGGAACTCGAGCGTGCGGCCACGAAACACGGCCAGCGCGCGGTGCGACGGCACGCGGTTGATCGGCTCGTCGTACTCGAAGTAGTCGCGGAACTTGGAGATGTCGGGGTGGTTGACGTCCTTGCCGTCCATCAGCTTGGAGCGCAGCAGGCCTTCGTCCCACAGCCAGGCGCGCAGCTTGCCGACCAGCGCGGCGTCTTCGGCCCAGCGCTCGCTGAGCAGGTCGCGCACGCCGTCGAGCACCGCCAGCGCATCGGCGAAACCGCCTTCGGCATTGATGAAGGCCACCGCCTCGGCGGCCGGGTCGAGCGACGGGTCGGCGAACAACTTGTCGGCCAGCGGCTCCAGCCCGGCCTCGCGGGCGATCATGCCCTTGGTGCGGCGGCGCGGCTTGAACGGCAGGTAGAGGTCTTCGAGCTCCTGCTTGGTGGGGGCCGCCTCGATCGCGGCACGCAGCGCGGGGGTCAGCTTGCCCTGCTCGTCGATGCTCTTCAGCACGGCCTCGCGGCGGTCTTCGAGTTCACGCAGGTACGAGAGGCGGGATTCGAGCTCGCGCAACTGGATGTCGTCGAGGTTGTCGGTGGCTTCCTTGCGGTAGCGGGCGATGAAGGGCACCGTCGCCCCGCCGTCCAGCAGTTGCACCGCGGCATTCACTTGCGCCGGCCGAACCTTCAGTTCGGCGGCGATCTGCAGAAGAATCTTGTCCAAGACGAGGGGGCCCGCAGCGGGGCGGCAAAGCACGAAAGCGGCGGAGTTTGCCACACGGTCATCCCTGGGGGCCCGGGCGGATTTGTCACCGTTTGCTATGCTCGCGGCCTTCGCGCCGTCCGTCTTCGATGTCCCACCGCCCCTTCGCCCTCACCCGTGCCTCGCGCCGCATCGCCCTCACGGCCGTGCTG
>NZ_JBFUCB010000300.1:0-7115 GCF_056405435.1 Rhizobacter sp. P1_G5
GACGCTGGGTGCCGGCCGCTGAACGCCGGACGAGCGGATGAAAGCCAGGGCTGCGATCAATTGAATTGCCGCGTCGATGGGCGCGAAAACCCGGGCCGGGTGACATGCCGGCACACACACCGTCAAGGTTTCATCAGGCCTTGTTCATGACAGCCGGCGCGCCGGCCGGTCCAATCGCGGGTTTGGCTGCGGCCAGGACCTTGTGATGACGATGAACACCGATGAACTGCTGGGCGCGGCGGAAGCGCTGGTTTCAGTCAGCGCCCGCTTCACCGAACTGCCGGTGGCCGACGACGACGCAGCGGCCGCATCGCTGCAGTGCATGCTCGCGGGCCTGATCATGACCAAGCTCGCCAAACACCTGATGGCCGGGGTCGAGCCGCCGGCAGCGCTGCGCCTGGCGGCGCTCGGCACGGCCGGGGTGGATACGCAACGCACCGCCGTCGTGGCGATGCTGGCCCGCCTGATGCGCGACGGCCAGCGATCCGACCTGTGAAGGTGCAGCGCCGCGCGTGACCCGCGCGGCCGCTCAGACCGCCATCGGCGCCGTCAGCGGCGGGTGGTGGTCGTACCCCACCAGCGCGAAATCCGACGGCTCCACTTTCTCGAGCCACTCCGGCTCGTAGCGGCCCGTCTTCGCGAAGTCGGGGATGCGATCGGACAGCTGCAACTGCGGCGCAGCGAACGGCGTGCGCGTCAGCTGCTCGCGCAGCATCCCGACGTGGCTCTCGTAGATGTGCACGTCGCCGATGAAGTAGTTGAACCAGCGCGGCGTGTAGCCGGTGAGCCGACCGACCAGGTGCAGCAGCGCCGCCCCTTCGGTCAGGTTGAACGGCGTGCCCAGGCCCACGTCGTTGCTGCGGATGTACAGGCACAGCGAGATCTCGCGCTTCTCCTGGCTGACCAGGAACTGGTACAGCAGGTGGCAGGGCGGCAGCGCCATCTCGTCGAGCTGGGCCCAGTTCCAGCCGTGGAAGAGGATGCGCCGGCTGCCGGGGTCCTTGATGATCGTGTCCAGGCACTGGCGCAGCTGGTCGACCGCCTTGTACAGCAGCACCCGCTCGGCCTCGCCGTCGTCGTAGACGGCAGTGAACTGGTAGCCGCGCGCCATGGCATCCTCGATCTGCGCCGTCTGCGTCGAATCGATCACCTTGTAGGCCGGCCAGTTGCGCCACTGCACGCCATACACCGGGCCGAGGTCGTCGGCGCCCAGCCGGTATGGGTTGGCCAGCCACTGCGCGTTGTCGTTGGCGTTCTGGTCCCACACCTTGCAGCCCAGTTCGCGGAACTCCGCCGCATTGCGGCTGCCGCGCAGGAAGCCCACCAGCTCGCCGATCGCCGACTTGAACGCCAGCTTCTTCGTCGTCACTGCCGGAAAGCCCTGCTGCAGGTCGAAGCGCAACGAGGCGCCGGGCAGGCTCAGCGTGCGCACGCCGGTGCGGTTGTCCTGCCAGCTGCCGTGGTCGAAGATGCTCTGGACGAGGTCGAGGTACTGTTTCATGGGGGTACTGCCTGCGGAAGGCGCGATTATCGGCGCAACGAAAAACGGGCACCCGAAGGCGCCCGTTCCGTCATGCGAAGAGCGATCAGGACTGCCCCGGCTCGCGCAGGAAGAGTTCCACGCGGCGGTTCTTCGCGCGGCCGGCTTCGGTGCTGTTGTCCGCCACCGGCTCGCGCTCGCCGTGGCCCGCGGTCTCGATGCGGTTCGCGGCCACGCCGCGCGTGCTCAGGTAGTCGCGCACGCTGTGCGCGCGCTCCAGCGACAGCGGGTTGTTGATCGCGTCCGAGCCGGTGTTGTCGGTGTGGCCGACGATGCTCAGGCGCACGTTCGGGTCGTTCTTCAGGCTCTCGGCGAACGGGTCGAGCACGGCGCGCAGCTCGGGCTTGATCGTCGCGCTGCCGGTCGAGAACGACACGTCGTTCGGCACGTTCAGCTTCAGCTGGTTGTCGGCCGTGCGGGTCACCTCGACGCCGGTGCCCTTGGTGGCCTGCTCCATCTGGGCACGGCGTTCTTCCTGGCGCTTCGACCAGATGTTGCCGGCCACCGCGCCGAGCGCGCCGCCGATCACCGCACCGGTGCCGGCCTTGCCGCCGGTCACCTTGCCGAGCACCGCGCCGGCCGCGGCGCCGGCACCGGCGCCGATGGCCGTGCCTTTCTGGGTCTCGCTCATGTTCTGGCAGCCGGCCAGCAGCACGGCGGTGGCGCTGAGCACCACGGCGGCGGATCGGAAGTTGCGGATGTTCATGGTCTTCTCCTGAAAAAGTCTCGCGCGCGAGCGGATTGCGAGTATCGGTCGCGCATGTTGCAGGTGTCTGTCGGTCGTCGGTAACAGTTGATGTCGGCGCGCGCTTACAGATCGAACTGCAGCGCCGCCAGCCGCGCATAGAGCCCGCCGGCAGCCGCGAGTTCCGCATGCGTGCCGGTTTCGACGATGCGCCCGTGTTCCATCACGACGATGCGGTCGGCGCGCTGCACCGTGGCCAGGCGGTGCGCGATCACGAGCGTCGTGCGATCCTTCATCGCCGATTCGAGCGCGGCCTGCACCATGCGCTCGCTCTCGGCATCGAGCGCGCTGGTGGCCTCGTCGAGCAGCAGCAGCGGCGGGTTCTTCAGCATCGCCCGCGCGATGCTGATGCGCTGGCGCTGCCCGCCCGACAGCCGCACGCCGCGCTCGCCGAGGAAGGTCTGGTAGCCCTCGGGCAGCGCGCTGATGAAGTCGTGCGCGAATGCGGCGCGGGCGGCGGCGATCACCTCGTCGTCGCTGGCCTCGGGGCGGCCGTAGCGGATGTTCTCCAGCGCATTGGCCGAGAAGATCACGCTGTCCTGCGGCACGATGCCGATGCGCTGGCGCAGCGACTGCAGTGCGGTGTCGCGCACGCTGACGCCGTCGACCGCGACCCGGCCCTCGGCCACGTCGTAGAAGCGCAGCAGCAACTGGAACACCGTGCTCTTGCCGGCGCCGCTCGGCCCGACCAGCGCCACCGTCTCGCCCGGCCGCACCTGCAGGTTGAAATCCGCCAGCGCCGCATGCTGCGGTCGCGACGGGTAGCGGAAGCTGACGCCTTCGAGCGCCACCGCCGAGCCGCCGCTCGTGCCCGGYAGTGCCGCCGCCTGCGCCGGCGAGGCGATCGGCGAGCGCGTGGCCAGCAGCTCCATCAGCCGCTCGGTGGCACCGGCCGCGCGCAGCAGGTCGCCATACACCTCGGCCAGCACCGCCACGGAGCTGACGAGGATGATCACGTAGACCACCGTCTGCCCGAGGTGGCCCGCGCTGATCTGCCCGGCGATCACCGCCTGCGTGCCCTGGTACAGGCCCCACAGCAGCGCGCCGAAGGTGGCGGTGATGATGAAGGCGACCAGCCCCGAGCGCACGCGCGTGCGGCGCACCGCGGTGGCGAAGGCGTTCTCGGTCGAGTCGCTGAAGCGCTTCGCCTCGCGCGCCTCCTGCGTGTAGCTCTGCACCACCGGCACCGCGTTCAGCACCTCGGCGGCGATCGCGCTCGAATCGGCGACGCGGTCCTGGCTGGCGCGCGACAGCTTGCGCACGCGGCGCCCGAAGTACAGCGACGGCAGCACCACGATCACCAGGATGCCCAGCACCTGCGTCATCACCAGCGGGTTGGTGATGATCAGCATCAGCATCGCGCCCAGGCCCATCACCGTGTTGCGCAAGCCCATGCTGAGGCTGGAGCCGACGACGGTCTGCACCAGCGTCGTGTCGGTGGTCAGCCGCGACAGCACCTCGCCGGTCTGCGTGGTCTCGAAGAACTCCGGGCTCTGCTCGATGACGTGCGCATAGACGGCGCTGCGCAGGTCGGCCGTGACGCGCTCGCCGAGCCAGGTCACCATGTAGAAGCGCGCCGCCGAGAACACGCCGAGCGCCGCGCCGACCCCGAACAGCGCGAAGAAGTGCCCGCGCAACGCGAGCAGCCGCTCGCCGGGATCGGAGGCGACCAGCCCCTGGTCGATCAGTGATTTCAGCGCCGCCGGGAACACCAGCGTCGCGACCGCGGCCATCACCAGGAAGACGACCGCGAGGCCGATGCGCCCCCAATAGGGCCGCAGGAACGGCATCAGCCCGCTGAGGGATCGAACGTCGCGACCGGGCGCGGGGGGAGTGGGGCTGGTCATCGGGGGGGCCTGTCGGACAGCGGGTGGCAAAAAAGTCGCATCGCACTGTAGCCGAACACGGCCGGGGCAAAGGCGGCCTTGACAATTACTGCCTAAGCAAATAAAGTCCAGGCATCGAGACAGCCAACGGACCCCATCCGACCGCCATGAGCCGCAGCCCCGTCCCCGCCGATTTCTACAACCGCGACGCGTACTGCGCCGAGGAGAGCGTGGGCTACCTGATGAAACGGATCATGCTGTCGATCAGTTCCCAGGTCGACCTGAAGCTCGGCGCGCACGGCCTGACCAGTGCGCAATGGGGCCCGCTGTTCAAGGTCTTCCATTCGGGCCACGGCAAGGCGACGGTCGCCGAGCTGGCGCGCTGGCTGCAGTCCGATGCCGGCGCCACCACGCGCCTGCTGGACCGGCTGGAGCGCAAGGGCCTGTGCAAGCGGGTGCGCAGCACCGAAGACCGACGGGTCGTCGAGATCGAGCTGACGCCGGAAGGCGAGGCCTCGATCGCCGAGGTCCCTGCCGTTCTGGCCGAGGTGCTCAACGCCCATCTGGCCGGTTTCTCGAAGACCGAATGGCAGGCGCTGAAGCTGTATCTGCAGCGCATGCTGGCGAACGGAGAGGCGTTGCGCGACGAGACCTGATCTCCCTCGCGCAGCCCCCAATAGGACAAACAAAAGTTGAACGAGGTGGACCATGCCGTCCCAATGCTTGCCTGAGCAAATACAGCCGAAACAATCATCTGACAGAAAGTCTGGTCTCATGTCCGCGATCCCTTCCCTGCAGACCCTGCGCTCGCACCGCGAGCTTCCGGCGCTGACCGCGCTGGTGGTGGCCCTGGCGTCAACGCTGGTGCTGACGCTGGCCGGCTGCGCCAGCACCAATGGCATCGCGCCGGGCGCGAAGCTGGTCGAGCCGGCCACGGTCGGCCTGGCCGAGAAGGCCGACGCAGCCTCGCCGGCCATCGAGGCCAACTGGTGGCAATCGTTCGGCGACAGTTCGCTGAACGGGCTGGTCGACAAGGCGCTGACCGGCAGCCCGAACCTGCGCGTGGCGCAGGCGCGCATCACGCGGGCGCAGGCCGCGATCGATAACGTGGCGGCGGCCGACGGCCTGCAGGTCACCGGGCAGTTCGATGCCACCCGCCAGCGCTTCACCGAGACCGGCCTGGTGCCGCCCCCGATCGGCGGCACGATGCAGACCACCGCGACGCTGCAGGCCGCCGCCTCGTGGGAGTTCGATTTCTTCGGCCGCAACCGCGCCGCGCTCGACGCCGCCCTCGGCAGCCAGCGCGCGCAAGAGGCCGAGCTGCAAGCCGCACGCGTGCTGCTGGCAGCCAACGTCTCGCGCAACTACGTGCAGCTGGCGCGCCTGCTCGAGCAGCGCGATGTCGCGACCCGCTCGCTGCAGCAGCGCGACGACATCCTCGCGCTGATCCGCCAGCGCGTGCAGGCCGGGCTGGACACCACCGTCGAGCTGCGCCAGGGCGAGGGCGCCTTGCCCGAGACCCGCCAGCAGGTCGAGGCGCTCAACGAGCAGATCGCGCTGACCCGCCATGCGCTGGCCGCGCTGACGGCGCAGGCCCCGAACGCGCTCGACACGCTGAGCCCGCGCCTGCAGCCGGTGCAGGCGGTGCCGCTGCCGGCCAACGTGCCGGCCGACCTGCTGGGCCGSCGCGCCGACATYRSCGCCGCGCGSTGGCGCGTMGAGGCCGCCACCAGCGACGTGAAGTCCGCGCGCGCCCAGTTCTACCCGAACGTCAGCCTGACCGGCTTCGCCGGCTTTTCGAGCATCGGGCTGGACAACCTGCTGAAGTCCGACAGCCAGCAGTACGGCATCGGCCCGGCGATCCGCCTGCCGATCTTCGACGGCGGCCGGCTGCGCGCCAACCTGCGCGGCAAGTCGGCCGACCTCGATGCCGCGATCGAGAGCTACAACGCCGCCGTGCTCGACGCGGTGCGCGACGTGGCCGACCAGATCAGCTCGCTGCAGTCGATCGAGCGCCAGCAGAAGGAACAGGCCAGTGCCCAGGCCTCGGCCGAAGCGGCCTATGACATCGCGACGCAGCGCTACAAGGCCGGCCTCGGCACCTACCTGGTGGTGCTGAACGCCGAGTCCACGGTGCTGACGCAGCGCCGCCTGGGCACCGACCTGAAGGCGCGCGCGCTCGACACGCAGGTGGCGCTGATCCGCTCGCTGGGCGGCGGCTATGTCGCCGCGCCGCTGCGCACCGCGCAAGCCTCCTGATCCCGACCCGATTCCATACAAACACAGCAAGTCCCCCGGAGAACCTTTCATGACCTCCCCGCAAGACAACACCGCTCCCGCAGTCACCGGCAACCCGACCCGCAAGAAGGCCCTGACCGCCGTGGCGGCCGCCGTCGCGGTGGTCGGCGTCGCCTACGGCGCGTACTACGCGCTGGTGCTGAACCACTACGAGTCGACCGACAACGCCTACGTGCAGGGCAACGTCGTGCAGCTGACCCCGCAGGTCGGCGGCACCGTGCTCGCGATCAATGCCGACGACACCGACTTCGTGAAGGCCGGCCAGCCGCTCGTGAAGCTCGACCCGGCCGATGCGCAGGTCGCGCTCGACCAGGCCGAAGCCCAGCTCGCGCAGACGGTGCGCGAGGTGCGCACGCTGTTCGCGAACAACTCGACGCTGAAGGCGCAGATCGCGCTGCGCGAGGCCGACCTGGCCCGTGCGCAGGCCGACCTCGTGCGTGCGCAGGACGACGTGAACCGCCGCGCCCCGCTGGTCGCGAGCGGCGCCGTCGGCAAGGAAGAGTTCAACCACGCGAACGCGCAGCTCGCCGCGTCGAAGAGCGCCGTCGCGGMCGCGCAATCGGCCTCGCTGGCCGCGCGCGAGCAGCTCACGTCGAACCAGGCGCTGACCGACAACACCTCGGTCGAGGAGCACCCGAACGTGCAGCGCGCCGGGGCCCGCGTGCGCGAGTCCTACCTGGCGCTGCGCCGCGCCGACCTGCTGGCT